>CACXFN010000048.1 GCA_902766915.1 uncultured Eubacteriales bacterium | reverse complement strand
AATAATTAAGAATGATATTTCCGGAGATGAAGATGCGCTAAGTGTGATTGAGGATTTGGCCTTTAGTTATAGTGATTCTGTTTCTCCGGGTCGCATGGTCTTCATAGTAGATAGAGTGTATGGGAAATTGAGAGGACAATTGGGACCGATAAGCTATCTGCTGGATGATGGAGATATTAGTGAGATTATGGTAAATGGGCCGGATCGAATATTTGTGGAAAGGAAAGGGAGAATTGAGAGAATAAACGATAGGTTTGATTCCAAACAGGAACTGGAGCAGGTAATAAGACGAATAGCCGCATCAGTCAGAAGAGAAATCAATGAAATGAATCCAATTCTTGATGCAAGGTTAAAGGATGGTTCTAGAGTGAATGCAGTCTTAAAGAATGTGGCATTAGATGGACCTGCTCTTACCATCAGGAAGTTTAGGCATAGAAAAATCACAATAAAAGAAATGATAGAAACGGGAGAACTAACAGAAGAGGCCGCAAAAACAATAAGCACTTTAGTCTGTTCAGGATATAACATATTTGTTTCAGGTGGGACCTCGTCAGGGAAGACCACCTTCTTAAACGCCCTTTCCGATTTAATTCCCAAAGAAGATAGAGTTGTAACAATAGAGGACTCTGCAGAATTACAGATGGACGCTATAGAAAATCTGGTGCGAATGGAATGCAGAAATACCAATGCTTCCGGACAAGGTTTAGTCACTATGGATATGCTCATTAGATCTAGTCTAAGAATGAGACCGGACAGAATAATAGTAGGAGAGGTACGTGGCCGTGAGGTATCGGATATGCTTCAGGCTTTAAATACCGGACATAGCGGAATGTCTACCGGCCACGGAAACTCAATCAAAGGAATGCTTAGAAGACTTGAAGCAATGTATATTTCAGGGAATGATATGCCGATGGATGCAGTAAGAGCGCAAATCGTGGAAGGCATAGATATCATGATTCAGTTGGCTCGTTTAAACGATGGTAGTAGAAGGGTTCTGGAAATAAGCGAAATAAATGGATTTAGTAATGATGATTACATAGTTAACCCATTGTATAAAGTGGATGAAGAATTAAACCTAGTTAGAACAAAAAATCCAATGGTCAATAATACAAAACTTATGCTAAGGGGAATAAGGGATGCATGATTACAGGTTATACAGTTTGCGCGGAAAAGAAATCCTTATGTTAACGGTGTTTTGTGTGGTTTCCTCAACACTTATAGGATGGATGTTCTACGATACCTATATCGGAATAGCTTTGGCACCATTTATTTTTTATCTTACGAAAAAAACTGTGGAAAGTTTGCTTGCGGAAAGAAGGAGAAGAGCACTTAGAAATCAATTTAGAGATGTGCTTTATAGTTTTTCATCATCCTTCGCTGCAGGTGCTCATATGGAGGAGGCAATGGAGATTTCCGCTTTTCAGATTGGTGAATTATATGGAGAAGATTCCTATATGGAAAAAGAATTACTCTATATGATTAAGAAAATGAGAGAAACTGCCGGTGGAGATGTTGAACTATGGAACGATTTGGCTATAAGAAGTGGTTTAGAAGACATAGAGGATTTTGCTCGTGTATTTGCAGCTTGTAGAGATTCCGGTGGGGATTTGGTACAGGCGGTGGATAGAGCCTCTGTGCTAATTGTTGAGAAGATTAATATAGAAAATGAAATGAGAACATTATTCTCACAAAAGAAAACAGAAGGCCGAATGGTTGGAGTAATGCCCCTAATGATGATTCTATTTTTGAGAATCACATCACCATCCTATTTGGATGTGATGTATGAGAGCATTCTGGGCAGAATACTAATGACCATTGCTGCTCTTTCAATGATTTATTCGATTTATATGACAGAAAAAATAACGAGGATTGAAGTATGAATAATAATAGAACCTTTGCGGATTTCTGTAAAAAGAGAAGGGGATTTGTAATTGTTATAATTCTCATTTCTCTATTGTCAGTAGCAGTTTTATATAGGTCCAATATTCATAGAGACAATATGTTTATCATGGATGAGCATCAGGTGTTGGGAATAAAAGGTGATAAGGCCAATCAGGGTGTTACACTTTCCGTTGTTGCAAAACAGGATGACATTACTGTGGAAAGAGAAGTGATACTAAAGAGATCCGCTGGCCCAGGAGAAAATGAAAAGACTGAGAAATATAAGTATAGTCCTGAAGATGAATTGAATACAGAGATTACAAGGTTGGTTAGGGGAATGAATCAAAGTGAAGATGATGTATTGATGCTACCTAATCACATCGGTGATAATGTTTCACTTGTTTGGGACAGAAAAGAGACGAAATACTCTTGGTTATTGCCAATAATTTTCCCTCCTTTACTCTTGCTGTTTATGTATAGAGGAGAAAGGAATGAAATAAAACAAGAGGCAAAAAGAGAGGTGGATAGTATTGTGAATGAATTGCCATCATTCAACAATAAGCTTGTTCTACTTCTAGGAAGTGGACTTGTTTATGAAGAGTCGATTAGGCGCATTGCAGTTTCAAATGATTATAAGGGTAAGAACATACTTCCGGTCAGATTAGGTGAAATCATTAAAGACGCGGAATGCACAAATGGGGATACGACTAAACTATTAAATGAATTCGCAAGAAAAAAGAAAATACCTGAATTAAAGAGAATGACCACAATAATAATGGACAATCAGAAGAAAGGAACCGATTTGAGATCCAAGCTTGTTTTGGAAGGAGAATTACTGTGGGACAGGAGGAAGAAACGTGCTGAAGAACAGGGGCGTGCTTCTGAAAGCAAGCTGACACTTCCTCTTGGCGTAATGATGATAGCGCTGTTGATAGTTACGGCAGGCCCTGCATTGATGCAGATGTAAATAAATGCATTGTAGTTAGTGAAAGAAAAGAAGTTAATTACTTAATCAAGAAAGGAGAAAAAAATGAGTTTTTTAAAGAACAAAAAAGGTATGGAGATGGTACAGGTGGCAATCCTAATCGCCTTGGCAATAGCCTTAGGGTTGATATTCAGAACACAGATTACGCAATTCGTAAACAGTGTATTTGCAGATCTAAACGCATGATGAATAAGGAAGGAAATGAAATCGTTGAAGCTGCTATCGTATTACCGATTTTCATTCTAATCATATTATCTTTAATTGGAGCATGTGTTTTTCAATTCAATGCAATGCAAAGAGAATGCGAGGCTCAGAGAGAAATTATTGATATGATCAGAGAAGAAAAATCTTTAATTAAAAGAATCGAAGTGGAAACTCATACTTCATCAAGGGTTGGGGGATTGTATTTATACGAATTGACACGTGATTATCGTCCCTATGGGTATGCAATTGATGAAGCGAGTATGGTGAGAGTGAAGAAGGAATTTGTGTCATAGGAATTTGAAAATGAAAGATAGAATTTGTTATAAATCAAAAAAGGGTTCTATGACTGTATACGTTTTGCTATTTGCAACAACGTTAATCTCTCTTGTTTCTTTTTATATAGCTGCTGCAGAAAATCAGCTCGTAAAGTCGGGTGCCTATGCATTGGGAGATCTATGGGCTGAATCGATTTTAGGAGAATATGATTCTGAACTGTATTCTAAATATGGCATATTTGCTTATTATGGAAATGAAGGACTAGTTTCGGATAAACTGCAATACTATGTAGATTATTCTTTTAAAGAAAAATCCTATGCTAATTGTAATGTGGAAAGTGTTGATATATATGATTATTCCCTTGGGAAAACGGATAATCTTCTTAAGCAGATTAGAGAGATTGCAGCGTTGGACAAGACTACCGATGTATTAATGGGAGGTGGAGATGAGCACTTGGTCCGTTATGATAATGGAGAGGGAGAAGGTGGAAATCCCAGGGTTATCTCTAACCAAAGCATGCTCAATTCTCTCCCTTCCAGTGGCAGGACCAATGATGGTTTATTAGATAGAGCAGGAGAGTTTTTAAAATCATTTACTTCGGTTAAAGACATAATTAAAACCGGCACGGATGAATACTTAATCAATAATTATATAAAGAAAAGATTTAGAAATATCTATTATGCCAATGGTATTAGTGATGGTTTCTTTTATGGGGAGCAGGAATACATCGTAAGTGGGAGGTTCTCTGATGAAGAAAATCGCAAGGCTGTTAGGAACAGAATTATTGCAATGAGAGAAGTGATGAATACTCTTTTTATAAAGCAAAACACAGAAATGCAAGAAAAAATTTTGGCAGCAGCAACCGTGGTAACTGTTGGATATGCGCCTGAAGAAGCCGCTGCTGTAATAACGGGAGCCTGGGCTTTGGCTGAAAGCATAAATGATTATGAACTGTTGATACGAGGCAAGCCGGTTCCGGTAATGAAAACAGAAAGTACATGGGCAGTAAGTCTCGATAACGTTATTAATAATATATCCTCAGGATGTATAGATACAGGAAACAATTCAGGAGATAATTATAACGATTATATAAACTATATGCTTTGTTTATTGGATGATAATACAAAGCTACTTCGAATTATGGATTTGATACAAATTAATATGCGTTACAGGTATAGAGATGACTTTCTTATAAACGATCACTATGTCGGGGTATGCTATAGCCTAAAGGCGAATGGGGATAGTTATGTATTTAAAGCAGAATACCAGGAATAAAAAAGGAACTTATATATTGGAGGCATCCTTATTAATTCCGCCGCTTATAATTGTCATGGCTTTATTGATTTCGGTGATTTCAATGGTAGGAGCTGCTGAAAAGGCACTATTTACAATGGGTGAAGAACTTAAATTGGCAGACATTAAAGCTGCTTTTATGGAGGACCCAATAACAACTCCTATTATGGTTAGAAATAGAATAAACACTGATAGTAAAATGATTAATGGAGTTTATTTATCTGACTATGGTTATTTGTATAGTGATATGGGATTGGAAGATTTAATCTCCATAGGAGTAACTCTTCATTATTCAGGTATGAATCCATTAGGGGGTAACAGCTTTTTGAATATTGAACAGAGAGTTTGCTCAAGGGCATTTACCGGACTTGATAGGTCAGGTGATTATGGTGAACATGCATTAACGGGATATGAACGATCTCAAATAGTATATGTTTTTCCTAATAGAGGTGAGAGATACCATAATAAAAGTTGTCCATTTTTAAACCCGGCATGTGAAAAGGTTTTTTTAACAAATGAAATCAGGTCTAAGTTTAAGTCTTGCTCAAACTGTCACAGTGGAGGAGCGAAAACCGGAGATATAGTATTTTGCTTCTTTACCGATGGTAAAGTATATCATTTGGGAAAGTGCAATGCTGTGGATAAATATTATGTGGAAATGGAAAAGAAGGATGCAGAGGCTCATGGCTATACAGCTTGTGCATCATGCGGAGGATAACAATGATACATAAGGATATTATATGTAAGGATTATAGATATGAAGATATTATACCCTATCAGTTGGATGTAGTTACAAAGGGAAAGGTGGATATTTTTCTTCCCATAACATTTGAAGTATTAGATAGTGAAAGGATTAAGCTATGCTATGATTTATCGGACGTTGATCCAATAGGCATGACAATTAAGGAATGGGATGCTCCTTATATAGCATCGTCTATTATATCCGGAATGAGAGAAGCTATGGACTATTATATTTTTCCTTCTCAGTATCTATTAAAAGAAAAAGTGACTTTTATTTGCAGAAATGGCAATTACAAAATCGCTTATGTACCATCTTTAGGAGTGGAAATGCCACCCAAGGATCCAAATAAGCTTATCAGAAGATTGGTTTTTAATCTATTGCAAGAGATTTATGATAATGCTATGAATAATAATCGAGTAGGCATAAATAAACAAATAGTTGAAGAAGTGAAATCAGTTCTTACAAATAATATGATTGGAATGGATACATGTATGAGAAGGATTGATAGTCTTAAAGAAGAAAAAGTATTGAAAGATGAGGGTCCTATCTCAAAAGTTGGATATAGAAAGATTGGACTTGAATTGTCTAATAATATCCTTTAGGATAAGACTGATGTATATATGACTAAAGATGAGAGTGGTTAAAAAAAGAATTTTAGAAGGATTTTAGATGGAAATAAAAAGAGCTGACAATTCCGGTTTTTGTTTTGGAGTTAAACGAGCACTTGACATAACAGAGAGGGAGTTGGAAAAGGGTAGCCCCATTTTCACATGTGGCCCTTTGATTCATAATACTCAGGTAACTGAGGATTTGGAAGCACGGGGTTGCCATATTATTAAATCGTTGGATGATGTGAAAAAAGGTGACACCGTAATAGTTAGATCTCATGGAGAGCCTGAGGAATTCTATAAAAAAGCAAAGTCTTCCGGAATACTATTAACTGACACGACTTGCCCCTTTGTTTCTCGTATTCATGACCTGGTTGGAAAAGCATATCATGATAATAAGAAAATAATAATAATAGGTGATGCCAATCATCAGGAAGTAATAGCAACAAATGGTTGGTGTAACAACGAAGGAATTATTATTGGTTCAGAGGAGGAAGTTTCTCAATTAGATAGGGATGAAGAAGATGAAGAATATGTAGTAGTTTGTCAAACCACAATTAGAAAGGAATTGTTGGATAGAATAATTGCTACTCTGGATTTAAAAGGACTAAAATATAAGCTTTATAATACTATTTGCAATGCGACTACTTTAAGACAGGATAGTACCAGACGCCTTGCAGCTGATTCTGATGCAATGATTATTATTGGTGGAAAACACAGTTCAAATACGCAAAAACTGTACGAAATATCCAAAAACAATTGTGAGAATTCGTTTTTTGTTGAAAATATTATTGATTTACCATTGAAAGAAATCAAAAAATATAATAAAATAGGAGTTGCCGCGGGTGCCTCGACGCCCGAAAGTGCAATTAAGGAGGTT
>CACXFN010000047.1 GCA_902766915.1 uncultured Eubacteriales bacterium | reverse complement strand
ATTTCATTCTCTTCATCCAGTGTAACCTTTGCCTCAAACCAATTATTATCATGTGGCATTTGAATAAACTTAAAGTCTTTAATCTTATCCCAGTCTTTGTACGTTACACCATCTATTTCTTTATATACATCAAATGATAGTTCAGCTACGTCAGAAAGCGGATGTGTAATATTTATACTTCTTACATTCTGGATTGCACCAATTTTATTTCCACCCCTAGAAGAGAGGACAAGCACGGGTTCAGACGGACGACCGTCAACACCCATTTCAATTAATCCACTACTCAGTGAGTGTCTATCACTTTCATCATCGCCAAATACCACATCGCCATACGCCGTTACTTTATAACTTGCATTTTCGTTATAAATTACATTGTTCTGTATATCGTTAAAACTCATACAATCACCACCTTTGCGTATGGTGAGTATCTAATCTCATATGTTATTGGCAAATTTGATGTCAATGTATTTATAACAGAATTAAATGAGTTATTAACCCTATAAAAAACATAATTAAAGTCATCCGCCACTTTATGAGAATCAAGAGTAGACGCTATTTGAAGATTGTTATCGATAGTAATTACCTCGTCAGCCTTACAATTATTTATTACCGTCGTCCTATTGTCGGAGTTGTTTATCTGCAAATCGCCATCCTCTTTTATGGTTATAGTTAAATTTGGATAAATCCAACCGATCTCGTCGGAACTGCAAGTATATTCAAATGATTCATTGGCGCTCAGGTCGCCACTAAGAATAACATCCTCTTTATAGCCAAACGGCGCATCACATTCAAACTCTAATGTTGCGCCAATTCTACCATCACCAAAAACATATTCGCTTACATTAAAACTTCCCATCCAATAAATTCCAGTATATTCTTCACCAACCACACTTAATTTATGTGGGTGTGGACGGACAAGCCATCTCTTTAAAAAAGCCATATCGTCTAATGTGATTGTATAAGATGATTTTGAAACATCCTGTTTCCCATTAACACAAATGTTTTTGCTTATCTGTATCTCCATTTTTAGCGGATCTTCATAGACAGAAGTGATATATGGCTGACGCTTTCCACTCATCATGGGCGCATGATTGAAAGAAAGCTGTGAGTCAGTATCAATTTCCCCACCCTTAGAACTATCAAATGAGACAACCACATACCCAAAATCACTGAGTCTAAATCCATCATATATAAAATCCGTAACCATAACTCACCCCCTATATATTATTCATCGAGATCTAATTCTTTATCTTTAACAAGTCCATCTCGTATTTCTTTTATCTCCTGTAAAAATAATTTAGCCTCTCGTATTAGCCCATCTAATTGTTCGTGTTTTGCTTTGAGCAATTCAAGCGACTCGTTGTATTCTTTCATAAACTCATCAGCTTGATTTATATCCTTATTTTTCTTTTTCTTTTTATCTTTACCCATCCTTTTTCTCCAATAAAATAGACTGGCAGATTTCTCTGCCAGCCATTTAAACTCTAATTGCATTTTTCGCAAGTGAGCCGTGACCATTGACACGACCCAATGTCATCTCCTGAATAAGCTTTTCAAATCTCTTATCTTTACGGAGCGCATCCATAAACTCGGATGGACTCCTCAAGCCACTAAGATTAAATTCAAGATTTACATTATTTCCACTTCCATATGTGTTATTAACGCCAAGCCCTCTCAGGAACTTCTGGGGATTATTAGCGAAATCCCACATATTCTGTGTAGCGCTATTATTTAAAACGGTGTCGTTTGTATTGAGCCTTGTAAGTATAGCACCGTCAGATTTTCTTATAATAGTTTCAGGCGCACCCTCATTTGTCCAATACAATCCATCTGATGGTACGGATTTTACACCTTTCTTATAACCTTTCCACTTGCCATTTGCATCAAATGTAAGCATACCTATGTTGGTTTTCTTCTTTCCATTAGTAACCCTTATACCGTCAGCCCCAACGTAATAATCACCCTTAACTGGTTTAGTGGTTATTGCATTGTTATGTATCCACTGAGATACAACTTTTTTGTTTGTTTTAGGATCAAAGAAGAACCATAATCCAGAGTCTGTCTGCATCCAACCGCTCGCCGCTTTGCCATTAGCCCCAAAATGATATAATCCGTCACCAACTTGTCTCCAAGCGTTTTTAATCATAGCGCCATTAGTAGTATCAAAATAATATTTTGAACCATTTATGGTTTGAAGCCCCTTTTTGTTAACGCCACTACTATCGAAATAGAATTGCTGATTGTTAATGGTCTGTAAACCAGTTAACATTTCGCCATTCTGATTAAAACGATATAGGTTACCACCAACACTTCTCCAAGTATTAGTGGCTCTTGAACCGTCTGCATCCAAATAGTATTTCTTTCCACCAACATTAACCCACTGAGAGCCACTCATCATCTGACCATTGGTAAAACGATAATACTTACCGTTTTTATTTGCCCAACCAGTAAAAGATGTATCTAAAGTACCGTCATCTTTAAAATAACCAGTCTTTGTTTTACCGCTACTATCGGTATATGTTTGTATATGACCAGAAGTTCTTACCTTTTCAGCCATGATATTGGCTTGGGCTTTTTGGTCGGCATTTTTCTGTGCAGAAGAGTAGTAGCTAGTAATAAGATTTACACTATCTGCAATACCAGTGACGGTTTCCACGAATCCACCATTAACAAAATAAGATGCTAAGTCTTTAACAGTGGAAGAGTTGAACATTGTTGATGTGGCATCAGTCATGATGTACCCAACTTCATTAGATGCGGTTCTGATAGCATCAACAATTGTTGAAGAGTTCACATTAACACCGTCTATAACGGCTTGGATAAGTGCGTCAACATCATCAAATCTAGCGTTGAGGATATTTTCATATTCATCCTGTAAATCAGACAACAACTTTTTCGTCTGAGACATACGGCGTTCCTCTTCGGTTTGCGCTAAACTATCTTGCGCATTTTTCAAGTCGTTTCTCAGTTTCTGTCTACGAGACGCACCCTCTTCAGTGTCATCATTTGCATAAGCATTTAACTGCTTTTGTATTTTATTTATATTGTTCTGCGCATCTGCGACTTTCTTTGCGTAATCAATTTCATCTTTTTTGGCATCCATCAAATCGGTATATTTAGATATAAGATCCTTTAATGAATCAATCTGTTTCTTAATACCATTCTCAACCAAATCGACAATAGACTCTTTATAGTTATTAGCGTCCTCAATCGCTTGTCTTTGAGACTCGTATAACTCTTGCCGTCTTTCTATTAAATCTTGATTGTACGGATCTTTTGCAATTTCTTTGTTTATCTTTTTAATTTCAGACGCATACTTTTGAGCCTCTTGCATTGCCACATTATATTGAGCAGACAGAATTCCAAACCCAGCTACACCATTACTTGTAACAACGCCTTTCTCGTCATACATCTTGTCCTCATCGCCAAGAAGACTATATAAGAATTCCAATTCGTCCCGTACATTAGAAATAGTTTCTGCGCCTTTATCGAAGATTTCCCAATTCGTCTCACGGATAGACTTATTGAGTTCCGCAATATTTGCGGTTGTCTCAACAATGCTTTCACTAATCTCGTTCAACGTACTGAGCATTTCGTAGTATCCCTCAGAATTAATCTTGATTTTGCCACTAGCAACCGCCTTGTCCATTATGGTTTTAAGGCTATTGTACTCAGTCTTTAATTTGGATATCTTTTTCTTTTCCTCATCAATCTGACGAAGTCTTAATTTATTTGCAGATATTCTGCCAGTGTTTTCCGCAAGTGATATATAATTATCAAGCTGATCGTACAAATGTTGATATTGGTCAATTTGATTTTCGTAATTAGTTTGATTGAGTTCAAATCTCTGATTCCATAAATCGGCTTCATCTGCCTTTAATTTATATACTGCGTCACGAGCATCGAGAGCAGCCTCATCATTTATATTTTGTCAGTTCGCTACGCCGACAGGGTAGTAGTACCCCTCATGTTTTCACATGAGATTAGACTATATCTTTAAGAGAATTCGCTTCTCCGTATTCACCTTTTCGAATTGCCAAT
>CACXFN010000046.1 GCA_902766915.1 uncultured Eubacteriales bacterium | reverse complement strand
TTTGCTCAGTGGCACTATCCCTTTGAAAACAAAGAAGAGGTGGATAGCGGCAAGCTCTTCCCGGCAGACTTCATCTGTGAGGGAATCGACCAGACCAGAGGATGGTTCTATTCTCTTATGGCTATTTCCACATTTATCAAAGATCAGGCACCATATAAAAACGTTCTGGTAAACGACCTCATCCTCGACAAAGAAGGAAAGAAGATGAGTAAGTCCAGAGGAAATACGGTTAACCCCTTTGAGCTCTTTGATAAATATGGGGCTGACGCAACGCGTTGGTATCTGCTATCGGTATCTCCTGCATGGACACCGACCAAATTCGATGAAGAAGGTTTGAAGGATGTAATCAGTAAATACTTCGTAACCCTGAGGAACGTATATAATTTCTTTGCTCTCTATGCCGACCAAGATAGCGTTAGCATTGAAAACATAAAGGATCTGTTCGTTCCTTATGGTGAAAGACCGGAACTGGATCGCTGGATAATCTCCAAATACAACAAGCTGATTAGAGATGTCAGAGAGTTCATGGACGAATACGACCACATGAAGACCGTTCGCGCACTCACTGAATTCGTAAGTGAGGATCTTTCAAACTGGTATATCCGCCGTGCTCGTCGTAGATACTACGGCTCCGAAATGACAGAGGACAAGAAGGCTGTATATTCAACCACCTATGAGGTTCTGGTTGGAGTATCCGAGCTAATGGCACCATTTGCTCCATTCCTGTCCGATGAAATCTATACCAAGCTTACGGGAGACTACAGCGTTCACACAGCATATCTGCCTGAAGCGGATATTTCCCTGATTGATGAGCAGGTAGAGGAACGTATGGACCTGGTTAGAACCATGGTAACTTTGGGCCGCGGAACCCGTGAAAAAGAAAGAATCAAAGTGCGTCAGCCACTTTCGGAAATCCTGGTAGACGGTAAATACAAGGATACGATTGAAGACCTGGTACCGCTAATTCAGGAAGAGCTCAACGTAAAGAACGTTGTATTCGCAGACGACCTGGATACATATATGGACTTCAGCCTTAAGCCAAACTTCAAGGAAGCCGGTCCTGTTCTCGGAGGTAAGATCAAAGCCTTTGGCCAGGCTCTTTCAAAGGCGGATCCAAAAGCATTTGTAGCTGAGCTTGAATCAAATGAAAAGGCAATCCTGAACCTGGATGGCGAGGATACTGAAATCACTCGTGACCTGGTAGATGTCAGAATCAGCGCCAAGGAAGGTTTCGCTGTAGCCATGGAGAATAACGTATTTACTATTCTGGATACGACTCTTACCGATAAACTCATTAACGAGGGTCTGGCTAGAGAATTAATCTCCAAGGTTCAGCAGCTCCGTAAGCAGCATGACTTCGAAATGATGGATAGAATAGAAATCCAAGTCGATGCAGATGAAGATGTAATGAACGCGATTTCAATCCATCAGGAATATATCATGGATGAAACCCTGGCTGATGAAATCCATAACGCTTCAGGTGAAGCCGGACTTGAAATCTTTGATCTAAATGGTCATAAGACCGGAATCTCAGTAATAAGAAAATAACCAGTTTGAAGCCTACCAGTTTGAAGTCTATATGAAACAAACTATAATAGATTAATGAGGAATTTATGGAATATTTCATGACGCATATATTATATATTGTTGTTGCAGCTCTTGTAATTGCAGGGCTTGCATCCATCTGGGCTTTTGGTGCGGCCCATAATGCAAAAAAAAGAGATCCGGAGATGCAGGCCAAACAGGACAAAGCATGTGAAAGCTGTGCTTTGGCATCTATGTGCACTAGATTTGGGACAGAAAGTCCGGATTGTCATGATATATAATTGAGCCATGTATATTTAATACTGCATAATTGCGGACCCTCAAATGTTGGATAATCGTCTGACTTTTGGGGGTTTATTCTTTGTTAAACAATTAAACTATAAAATAAAGATAATAATGTTGACTTTTACAGTTTAATGCGTTAGTATGATAAAGCGATAAAGTGAACGAATTGGTTTATGGAATTTATTAAGGTTGTTTATTTAAAAAGTGAGAGCTATGAGAGGCATTGATAATAGTTTAATTACAGGCAGTTTTGATATGGAATATATTGAGGAAATAGATTTAAAGCTTAGAAGTCTATATCGCAATAATGGATATACTCGTTTTAAGATGGGGAAATTTGAAGAGTACGATCTCTATACCAGGAATCGTAATTTTATTCCCAATGAAAAAATTATTACAGTTACAGGCCAAAAAGGTAAGCTCCTTGCATTAAGGCCGGATTTAACCTTATCTATTGTTAAGTATTTTAGGCCGGAAGAAACTGATGTGGAGCGTTTATACTATAGCGAAAACATTTATAGGAGTGAAAAGAACGGAGATTATCAGGAAATACATCAGACGGGTTTGGAACTACTGGGTAAAGTCTCTATTGATGAGATATCCGAGGTTGCACTATTGGCTGCCGAAAGCATAAAAATGATATCCAAGGACTTTATTTTGGAAATATCCCATATGGGATTTATCCAGGAGATAACGGACGTTGTCCCGGACAAAGGAAAGAAGGATATTCTTAAGGCTATTAGTGAAAAAAATATTGCGGCTATAGATTTATTGGGGGAGGAGCTTGAAATCTCAGCTAATCAGCTGCTTTTGCTTAAGGAGGTTGCCCTTACCTACGGTCCGTATAAGTCTGTCTTACAAAGGCTTAAAAAGCTTTCGCTTTCGGATAAAGCTCAGGAATATCTTACTGAGATTAGTGAGGTTTGTGATGTATTATCAAGGAATAAATTTGGCTCTAAGGTAAATATAGACTTCTCAATAGTGAACAATTTGGCTTACTATAGTGGTATCCTTTTTCAGGGTTATATTCAAGGCGTGCCCAAGAGAATACTGTCAGGAGGCAGATACGATAAGGTATTAGAAGGAATGGGAAAAGCCGGTGGGGCAATCGGATTCGCCATCTACCTGGATGCATTGGATGAAATAAAAGCATTAATAGCAAAAGGAAAGAATAGCAATAAGAGTATAAAAAGCAATAGTATTAAAGATGGTTATATAAATGTGGCGTTGCCAAAAGGCAGGTTAGGTAACAAAATCTACGATATGTTCGAGAAAGCTGGTTATCCTTGCTTGGACATCAAGGATGATAACAGAAAGCTTGTCTTTGAAAACAAGGCTACAAAAATTAGGTATTTCTGGGTTAAGCCATCTGATGTGACGGTATATGTTGAACGAGGAACTGCTGATATAGGAGCATGTGGCAAAGACATAATTGAAGAATATTCACCGGATATATATGAATTATTAGATTTAAAAAAGGGGAAATGCAAGGTATGTGTGGCAGCAAAATCAGATTTTGAGGATGATACATCTAAAGTTCTCAGGGTGGCCACCAAGTTCCCGGAAATAGCGAAGAAATATTTTGAAAGAC
Organism: uncultured Eubacteriales bacterium; assembly: GCA_902766915.1. Classification (GTDB taxonomy): domain Bacteria; phylum Bacillota; class Clostridia; order Peptostreptococcales; family Anaerovoracaceae; genus Eubacterium_B. Next base: position 1,231 of record CACXFN010000046.1, on the reverse strand, counting down.
AAAGTAGAAATATCGATATCATAAAGCTTCATGGGTCAATTGAATTAGCTCCGGTTCTGGACATGTCTGATGTAATTGTAGATATTGTTGAAACCGGTAAGACTCTTAGGGAAAACGATTTACTTGCTATGGATACAGTGCTTTCTGTAAGTGCAAGGCTTATTGCCAACAAATCGTCATTCAAGTTTAAAAATAAAAGGATAGCAGAACTAACTGATAGATTACAGAACTGCATAAAAGAGTAGAAAAATGAGCAGATATATTAAAGAAAGATTTAAAGATTTTGATGGTTATACTCCCGGAGAGCAACCTCAAGATAAAAAGTACATTAAGCTTAATACAAACGAATCGCCTTTTCCACCGGGCCCAAAGGTGTTGAATGCAATTAATAAAGAGAACCTTAGCGATTTAAGATTATATCCATCACCCGACCAGATTGTATTAAAGAAAGCTCTGTCAAATTATTTGATGGAAGTCGCTGATTCATCAGTGTCGCTTACCTTAACATGGAAAAACATTTTTGTCTCCAATGGTTCTGATGATATTCTGAACTTTGCATTTTTGGCCTATAGTGGTGACGACATTCCTGCGGTTTATCCGGATATTAGTTATGGATTCTATAGTGTGTTTGCAAATTTTCAAGGGGTAGAGAGTAAGGTGATTCCCCTTAAAGAAGACTATACCATCCATGTTAAGGACTATGTATTTAATGATGGCATACCCAGATTTATTGTTATTGCAAATCCGAATGCACCTACGGGAATATCCATTGGTTTAGAGGATATAGAAGAAATATTAAAAGGGAATCCAAAGGGAGTGGTGTTGATAGATGAGGCCTATGTGGATTTTGGTGGAGATACTGCACTGCCGCTGATTAATAAATATGACAACCTGATCATATGCCGTACTTATTCCAAATCGGCTTCATTGGCTGGTGCCAGATTAGGATATGCCATTGCTTCTGAGGAAATAATTTTAGATTTGGAAATGGTAAAGGCTTCAACCAATCCCTACAGCATTAATAGGATGACGGAATTGGCAGGCCTTGCGGTATTGGAGGAATATGAGTATTATCAAAATAATTGCAATAAGATTATTCGTACCAGAGAAAGAGTAAGGAATGCTTTAATGGAGTTGGGACTTGCCGCCTTGGAATCAAAAGCCAATTTTCTGTTCGTTGGAACAGGGGAGAACGCCCTTCCATCAAGGGAGAATGACTCGGGTGGAAAGC
>CACXFN010000045.1 GCA_902766915.1 uncultured Eubacteriales bacterium | reverse complement strand
GACAGAGCGAGGAACATTTGTAGCAGCTTTTGCAGGTGAGTTATTACCACTAACAGTATTAGAAGTTATGGGTTCGACAGGAACTTCATCCGCTAATGCAATCATTGGCATTATTGATAGCACCATGACTACAACAAGAAAAACTGCAAGCCTTCTTCCTGCACTACTCCTTTTTAGATTCTTTCCTTTCATAATGGACCTCCATTTGTACTCATTTCTTTTTAGTTCAACGGACGCAATCATTTGACATCGTTACGTCACATTAAACTGCGCCTTATGAAAACACTCTATCCTCTGAAAACATAATACCGCAGTACCCCCCCCCGGTCAAGAAAAACAGGAATATCAACGGGTTGCACGATTATAATGACTCATGTTTATTGTGTCGTCATCTGTCAATCTACCGCTATATAATGCGGTTTACTGTCGTAATCGTTGCTACTGTATATTTTTCCTATGGGAAAAGAATGGGGATTCTATGGGAATCCTGAATTCCTATTGACTAGCTATTTGGGGAAATAGTAGAATTCACTATCCTAATAGACTAAAGCTATAGATTATTCATCAAAAGTGGTTTCGAGCCTGTAACAAAACATTTTCAAAAGAGTTTTATCACGAAAGCGCCTTGCAATCATTGTGTATAGTGTGTATAATAGTTTGGAGATAGCGAATGAGAGCAATCGAAGTTGAAAAAAGCATACTACTAGACGGCTGGATCCTTAAAGCACAAAAGGGTTCTCATCGTCATTATGTCCACCCTACTAAACCAGGAAAAGTTACTATTCCATTTCACCGGGGAGATTTGGACAACAGAACGGTTAAATCAATAATGAAACAAGCTGGACTCGAATAAGCCCAGAGAAAGGATATGACCATGAAACTAATTTATCCAGCAATTTTTTATCCGTGCGAAGATAAGGAAGGTTATACTGTGGAAATCCCTGATCTTCCAGGGTGTGTCACTGAAGGAGATTCTCTGGCCGATGCGATTCTTATGGGGACTGATGCGGCATCAGGATGGGTTCTTGATGAATTGGAAGACGGTAAGCCAATACCACCAGCAAGCAGCTTAGAAAACATAAAACCAGATGCTGATGGTATTGTTAATCTTTTGGTTCTTGATATGGACTCCTATGCCGAGAAATATGGAGAAAAATCCGTGCGTAAAAACATATCTATACCTGCGTTTATGGATACTTATGTCGAAAAAAATGGTATTAGTTTATCAAGGATTACGCAGAACGCTATCGTTTTAATGATGCAAGGTTATCTAACCGATTCCTTACTTGGAGCATTAGGTACAAATTATGAAAGTAAGGTAGCCCGAGAGGCGAAGCTGTCTAAATAGTTGAATTCGTATTAAATTCGTATTAAAACCTAAGCGTCTTCGTATTGGAGTTTGTAGAGTTTGTAATAGATGCCGTGGTTAGAGAGTAGGCTTTGATGATCGCCCTGCTCCACGATTTCGCCCTTATGCATGACGATTATATTGTCCACGTTTCTGATGGTAGATAATCGGTGTGCTACGATTAATGTCGTGCGTCCTTCCATAAGCTTACTGAGTGCGTCCTGGATTAAAATTTCTGTTTCCGTATCTATATTTGCTGTCGCTTCATCCAGAATCAAAATGTCAGGCTTAAAGGCCAATGTTCTAGCAAAGGAAAGGAGCTGTCTCTGACCTGCGGAGAAGGATGCCCCACGCTCGATTACTTCGTGCTTATATCCATTTGGAAGAGCCTCTATGAACCGACTGGCGTTTACGGTTTCAGCAGCAGCCCGAATCTCGGCATCCGTGATGTTTGGCCTTTCGTTAAGCCTAATATTATCCTCCACTGTCCCTGAGAACAAGAATACATCCTGGAGCATCTCGCCGATGTGTCCTCGTAGGTCATCTAATTTAATCTTTCTAACGTCGACTCCGTCAATCAAAATCTGACCCTTCTGGATGTCATAGTATCTGCATATCAAGCTTTGAATGGTCGTCTTCCCGGCACCCGTTGCGCCAACAAAGGCAACGCTTTCTCCAGGCGCGACCTTAAACGAAACGTCACGGAGCACCCATTCGTATTCGTCGTCACTATACTTCGCAGTTTCGTTAATCGCATTATTCGAATCGCTAGATTCGCTGTTTGCATCCTGAACATTTGCGTCTTCCTGAATTGGCCCCGCAGACACTCCGGACTTCATCTTATACGCGAACCATACATTCTTAAATTCAATTTCACCCTTAAGGTGTTCCATGTGAACCGCATCCTCTGCATCCTCAATCTCAGGTTCCGTATCCAAGAGCCAGAAGATTCTCTCCGCACATGCGTTGGCAGACTGAATAACATTGAATTCCTCAGCCAATTCCTGAATAGGTTGGAAGAACTTGCTGATATATCTTTGGAATGCAACCAAAGTACCAATTGTCACTACACCCTGCATCGCCATATGCCCACCAAAGAATATCAAAATCGCAAGTGCTGAAATATTCGCCACGTAGGAAACAGGGCTATAGAACGCAAACGCCATCAGCTGACGCATATTGGTTTTTCTCAGTGTCTCTGTTCTTTCACGGAAATCATCTTCAACATCATTTTCCGCAGTAAAGGTCTGCACCACCTGAATACCCATAATTCTTTCTGCAACAAATGCATTAAGGTCGGATATCAAAGCACGCATCCTTCGATAAATCTTTCTGGTGGCAACAGTAAATAACCAAGTTGCTGCAATAATGAATGGAATAACGATAAATATATATAGCGATAGCCTAACGTTATACATCAGCATCGAGCCAATTACGCCGGCCAGGATGAAAACGCCTTTGATGATGTTTACTATTACCGCCGTGAAAAGTTCATTTACTGTTTCACAGTCGTTCGTAACTCTGGTTACCAGCCTTCCCACAGGATTGTCATTAAAGAATCCTATGTGTAGTTTGGTCAAATGTCCGAATAAATCCTCCCTTAATTTAAAAATTATCTTCTGCCCCACCATAGCCAAAATCATAGCCTGCAAATATGTGAGACCGAATTCTCCAACAACTGTCGCCAGATATAAAAGTCCCATTCGGAGTACGCCCTGGGCGTCCTTTTGCACAACAAAATTATCCACCGCGTCCCCAAGTATTCTCGGTTGCAGCAATTCCAAACCAACGGTTATGAATATAATAATCAGGGCCAAGGCAAACCAACCAATGTGTGGCTTTCCGTATTTTAGTAATCGCCAGAAGGGGTGCTTGGTCTTACTCTTCATCACGGCTTGATCTTCCGCAAATTGGTCGAATTCGTTCATAGACCGTACTCCTCCTCTCGCATTTTTTCTAGGAGCTGCTTATGATAAAGATCAGCATAGAAGCCGTTCTTTGCCAGCAGTTCTTCGTGAGTTCCTTCTTCGGTAATCTCACCGTGCTCCAATACAATTATATGATCCGCATCCTGAAGTGTGGACAGCCTGTGTGCAATTAATATGTTGGTCTTACCCTTGCGATATGTAGCCAGATTTTTCTTTATCTGCTCTTCTGTGTCCGTATCAACCGCTGAAAGCGAATCATCCAATAT
>CACXFN010000044.1 GCA_902766915.1 uncultured Eubacteriales bacterium | reverse complement strand
TCGCGTATATTTTCGCGCCAAATTAACGTGCTGCGAAGGCCAGCATCCAGATTTCGCCACGAATCCCTGCATTTCTAAGGGCTCTGGCGCACTCCTTTGCTGTACTACCCGTAGTATAGAAATCGTCTATCAATAATACGTTAGTTGTTGTATTGGTTGATATGCTCTTTGATACGTTATTTGATACATTAGTTAGTATATTCGTTTCCGGCGCATCAATCAAGGGGCCATTTCTGTTATACTCCTTGAAGTAACGCATGAAACTCGGTTTAACTCTTATGCTACCTCTAATATTTGCATCCCTTTCCGCAGGTCCGAGGCCCTTCATAGGCCGCGTCTCCTTTCTTCGCTCCAGCATATCCATCATTGGAAGCCTTATCTCCCTTGATAGGTGCTTGGCTATAAGTTCGGCGTGATTATATCCTCTCTCAGCTAAACGACTTTTATGAAGGGGAACCGGGACGATGAGCCAATTGGATAGTCCTCGGAACGCAGGATCCTTATCCAGCCCCGGCTGGACACCTTCAAATTCCTTGATTAATCGGTCCTTCATTATCTTGGCGATTATTCGGGATATATATGTATGAGCATCGTATTTAAGAGCGAATATTATGCTTCGTTCATATATTCCATAGTCAGCGCATTTAATCATTTTTATGCTGTCATTTGAAACCACAACCTTTCTGGGTGGGTCTAAATTCCAATGAATATGGGTCATACAATGATCACATAGACTATATGTCCTGCTCTGATCAATTATGTTTCCACAGCAAATGCAATAAATCCCATCGGGAAATATGAAGTCCTTTGCATATTCAGTTAGATTTCTAACTAAACCATTCATATGTTCAATAATTCCGCCAGACGAGTTCTAAGTCCTGAATACCTTCCCTTAATCCTATTATTGTCAACCATCCCCTTCATAAATCGCTCTATGCCGCATAGAATCACGGCTTTCTTACCTCTTGTTACTGCAGTGTAGAGAAGATTTCTTGTTGCAAGCATTGGCGGCACGAAGGCAATTGGCATTACGACTATGGGGAATTCGCTACCTTGACTTTTATGAACCGTTAGTGCATAAGCAAGTTCCAATTCCTCAAGCATAGCATTGTTGTATTCAACTACTCGATCTTCATCGAATACCACTACAACTATTCCCGCATCCTCATCTACTCTTTCTATGAAACCCACATCACCATTAAAGATGCCTTGTCCTTTGGAGAAGTCTCTGCGTCGAATCCAGTCAGCAGAATAATTATTCTTAATCTGCATGACCTTGTCGCCTTGACGAAAGATTCTTTCGCCATACCTTTTTTCACTTTTATAGGGCATTGGAGGATTAAGGATTTTCTGAAGGGTAACGTTTAATGATATGGTACCCAATTCGCCCTTTCTGGTAGGCGTGAGGACCTGTATATCCCCTAGAGGATCCTCTATCTCATAATAGTCCGGAAGCCTCTTTGTTATAAGGTCTATTAATAGTTGGCGGATTTCGCCTTCACTCCTTCTCTCCATAAAGAAGAAATCCTTGTCCCTCACATTTGATATTGGATACTCACCATTATTGATCCGGTGGGCGTTAACTACTATCATGCTTTCCTCTGCCTGACGGAAAATTTCCTTAAGTTTAGTGACACCCACATAATCGCTATCTATCACATCCCTTAGGACATTCCCCGCACCAACCGACGGAAGCTGATCGCTGTCTCCGATTAGAATCAGACGAGTTCCGGGCCTAAGGGCATTGGTTAACCCCTCCATTAGGAGCAAGTCTATCATTGATGCCTCATCCACCAGCACGGCGTCATAATCCAATGTGTCCTCAGAGTTCTTTCCGAACTCCATATTGTCCCTTTCCTCATCATAATAGTATTCCAACAAGCGATGGATGGTTTGAGAAAAGCGTCCGCTTGTTTCAGTGATTCTTTTGGCGGCACGACCCGTCGGCGCAGCAATAGCAGTCTTAAACCCGCTTCTATCGAAGATTCGCATTATTGCATCAATGATGGTTGTTTTCCCTGTTCCCGGTCCACCTGTAATAACTGAAACTCCATTGGCAATTGAGTTTATTACTGCCCGTTTCTGCTGCTCAGAAAGATTTATCCCGCTTTCAGATTCCGCCTGCCTAATCATATTATCCACATCGGTTGTTAAAGGCTTGAGGGTGGCCTTGCTAAGGGATTGCAGATTCAATGTAACAACCCTTTCTGCCAGATAGAAGGGGAAGAGATAACAAACGTCTTCTCCATCAAGTGAATCAATTTTGATCTCTCCTTCCATGGCTAAGACGATTATCTGATCTCTTACACTTTCAATATCTATATCCAGAAGTTCCGCCGTTTTCTCAGCCAATTCATTCTTGGGAAGATATGTACTGCCATCGTTCACATACCACATTAAGGTATATTTAATGCCACTTTTGATTCTGAATTCACTGTCCTTCGGCACCCCCATCAAGGCGGCAATCTTGTCGGCCTTCATAAATCCGAATCCTGTTACCTCTTCCACAAGCCTATATGGATTTTCTTCTATTAAATCAACTGCATAACTCCCATAGGCTTTATATAGCTTTATTGCTTGTGTTGCTGAAATCCCATAATTCTGGAAAGCCAGGGAAACCCGGGCAAATTCTCTATGTTCAGCAAAAGAAGATGCTATCTTTGCCATGGTCTTTTCCCCGATGCCACTTACTTCTCTGAGGCGTCCGGGTTCCTCCTCCATGATGCGAATAGTGTCTTCTCCGAATTTGGCCACAATGCTGGCGGCTGTAGATGGGCCAACGCCCTTGATGATTCCTGAGGACAAAAAATCAAAAATCGCTTCCTTCCCCGTGGGCATGACCTCTTCAAATTCGGTGAAACTGAATTGTTCACCGTAATTAGGATGGTCCTTAAATTGGCCCAGGAGTTTGAAACGCGATCCTTTGGAAACCCGCGGCAGATTTCCTACCACAGTGAAATATTCGCCCCTACTTTCTTCTGAATCATCATTATTCGAGGCGGATTCCATTACTGCTACAGTGTAGCCATTTTCTTCATTTCGGAAAATGATTTCGACAATGCTGCCGATTCTTTCTTCCATTTATATTGCATCTTTCTAATGTTTAGTTACAAGTGTTTTGTTTGTTTAGATACCATCGTTTGGGTTGTTTGGTTAAGCGCTTGGTTGCAAGTAATTAGTTGCAAGGTTAACAATATCTTATCAGCGCGACAGGGCTAATTGCCTGGCACGCCGATTACCCGATATCAAAATGACGGCTTATACACCCTGCGATTATCCAGGGTCCACATGCGATCCGAGAAAGAACCCGGTTCAAGCCCTTGAACTGCCTCCTCCATGTCAAACATGCGAGCGTCCATGATATCCAGATAGTGAAGGATTTCGGCTTCAGGGAACATTGGCTTTTTAGGACTTCCGAAGTCAGGCTCATAGTGGTGAGAGATAATCATGTGCTGAAGCATCATGGTTTTTTCTTCGGATACACCAAGTTCTTTGCAGAGTTCCTGCATTGATGCGGCTCCTTGAATTAGATGACCAAGAAGCTGTCCCACAGCAGAATAACCGGTTGCCATTCCATTTTCCTTTGCATCTATTTCATTTAGTTTCTCCATGTCATGGATAATGACACCTGTTAGAACCAAATCCTTGTTCAAGAATTCATATACACCGCAAAGAGCCTCTCCGCTCATGAGCATTCTTTTCATATGCCAAAGCAAGCCGCCGTATTCCGCATGATGGTTCTTTGCCGCAGCAGGATAATACATGAGTTTTTCTATGTTCCTTTGGAGCAGTGTCACAGAAACATTTCTGAAATCCGAATCACCGATAGAATTAGCCACATTCATGATGTAATCATACATTTCATCCGAAGGTTCCGGAGCGGATTTCACAAAGTCGTTTTGATCAAGCCCATCCTGCGGCGTTGCCTTTCTAATTTTCAATACCCTAAGTTGAGTCATACCATTCCACTCAGATACCTGAGCTTTTACCTTGATGATGTCGCCCTCTTTGATATCTGAAAGCGTTGACTTTTCATCCTCAACGATATCCCATTTCTTTGCGTTCACGTCGCCTGTTTTATCGCTCAGGTTAAAATCCACGTATTCTCTTTTTCTGGAATCTATTTTTAGCGATACGGATTTAACCATAAAAAACGAGATGATTTCCGCACCGCTCTTTAAATCTTCAACAAATATTTCCTTTGGGTTACTCATTTGCACACTCCATTGTTATCTTGATTGTATTTTCTTGATTGAATTGTTTTGGTCGATTATCTTGATCATATTATTTTGATCGATTATCTTGATCCGGTTTTTTGATCCGATCGATTTGATTGATTGGTATCGCATTACCTTTTTTCCGGCTAATCCAGTTTCTCAACTTTATAGCCTATTCCCCAAACCACTTTGAGGTATTTCGGGTTTTTAGGATTAATCTCAATTTTTTCTCTGATTCTTCTAATATGAACCGCCACAGTGTTTTCCGGATTAAATGCAGGTTCATTCCAGACGTTTTCATATATCTGGTCTATGGAGAAAACCTTTCCCGCATTCTGCGTCAAGAGCTTTAATATCCCAAACTCTGTTGGTGTCACCATCACATGTTCGCCGTCAACAGTTACGGTCTTTTCAGCATCGTCAACAATCAGACCGCCACTTGAATATACGCTATCGCTATCTTGATGGTCCATGCTACCTAAACTGGTGAAGCGACGGAGCTGGGACTTTACCCGGGCTATAAGCTCCAACGGATTGAAGGGCTTTGTTATATAATCATCTGCCCCTACGTTTAACCCGGTTATCTTATCATAGTCTTCGCTTTTTGCAGAAAGCATTATGATGGGGATATTCCTCTCTTTTCGTATTTGCATAGTTGCCTGGACTCCATCCATCTTCGGCATCATCACATCCATAATGATTAAGTGAATATCCTCTTGCTCAACTATTTTAAGGGCCTCTATTCCATCAAAAGCCTTGAAAACACTATATCCTTCGTTCTTTAAATATATTTCAACTGCCCCTGCAATCTCTTTATCATCATCGCAAACTAATATGTTAAGTTTTTCATTACCGTCCATTTTTGTCTCCCTTTTCCCGGCTACGTTCGCGCTTTTCGAATAATATACCACAATCCCCATACTTGGTAAACATGGAATCTTGAGTTAAGGGTGAATCCGGAGTTTAACGTTTGGCAGTCGATGCTGCCGCCGGGCACAGGCTGGGGCACGGCCGGGTGTCTGCTGGGCGTCTGCCGGCCACATAGTTTTTTTATATTTTTGGTTGACAAAGTGCATCTAGCTCTTGTATAATGTTTCTTGCCGCAAATTGCGGTTTATAAGGTATTCCGAGGTAGCTCAATGGTGGAGCAACCGGCTGTTAACCGGTAGGCTGTGGGTTCGAGCCCCACCCTCGGAGCCAATT
>CACXFN010000043.1 GCA_902766915.1 uncultured Eubacteriales bacterium | reverse complement strand
TTCCATCGAACGTTGCTTTACAATCGTAGGTTTAATAAACTGCATTACAACCACCGCAATAAGAATCGCTACTACTATTTCCTTAACCCATTCCAATATCACTGATCCAATACCTCTTGAGCTGTCGGGCTCTTCCTGGTATGTTTCCTCTATTGCACCACCGCCATTGTCAACAGCTTCTCCATATCCCATAGCGGCGGCTCTAAATCTTTCGGGATCGTCAAATTCTCTATATTTCTTACTTCTCAATTGCTTTAAATCTCCAAATCTAAATTTTGATGCTTTTTATTCCCCGAATATCAAGGTTTTAATCTCATGAAATCTGGGCGGTATTGGGGCAGTAAACTCATTTCCATCCAGATATGATAGGTCGGTTTCAGCTGAATTAATGATTATCTTCCAAGCATGTAGCAGCTGAGTGTCCAGGGAGAAGGCAGTTTTCACCTTCCTATTTACTTTTTTATCCCCATATTTTGGATCACCTATCAAGGGATATCCTGCACTTGCCAAATGTGCCCTGATTTGATGGGTGCGTCCTGTAATGATTCTTACCTTCACTAAGGAATAACCATTGGATATATTAAGAGGTTCAACCATCGTACTGATATTCTTTTCTCCGCTCTGAAGGTCGCTCAATTGGCTTCCGTCACGAATCACAGTAACCTTATTGGTCTCTTTATCCTTTATCAATGAATCCTGAAGGTATAGCTTCGACTTCATTTCCCCCGATACAATGGTTAGATAATATTTTTCTAATTTTGATTCTCTAACCAATCCATTTAGGGTTCTAAGAGATTTGGCATTCTTTCCGAAAACCACCAAACCGGTAGTATTTCTATCCAAACGATTTACCGATGCAGGAGAAAATGTCTTTTCAGTCCTGGGGTTATATGCTCCGGACTCTATCAAATAATCCAAGGCTTGATTGGCCAAATGGTTCTTTTTTTCCGTACTGTCTCCATGGGTTAAAAGCCCAAAGGGTTTGTCAACAAGGAGGATATTATCATCTTCGTAAACAACGCCAAACTGTCTCTTGGCCCTTTTTCTACCGGGTATATTTCTATATCTATCAATTTCTTCCTCTAACATATACACGGAAAGAATATCCCCTTTCTTTAAGGAATATTTTTCTCCTTCTCTGCGACCATTCACCTTTATATCTTTACGAATAGCCTTGTATATTAAGGAAAGATTGGCACCGGGCAGATATTTTCTCAGAAATCGATCCAGCCTTTGTCCTTCTTCATTTTCACCAACTTCTAAATATATCACAAGATGAATTATACAACAAGGTATCCTCTTATAACAAGTGAAATCCCCCTGATTCGGCAATTTGTAAGATATTTTTAATGTTTTTTACAATAATAACAAAAGTCTTATTTGTTATTATCACTTAAATGTGCTAAATTATATGTGCAGAAAAAGGATAGGGAAACGAGATTAAAGTTAACAGGAGGACAGAACTTTGAAAAAACTAAAAGACTTTTTATATAATTGGAATGATATCGTTGTTATTTTATGCATCTTAATTGGTGCGGTTGCTATTATTTATTGGCGAATGAATATGATTATGGACTACCCTAAGGCCATGGCTCTGCAGGCAAGAGAAAGTGTAGCCAATAATGCAACAGACGAGAATATTTTAACACCGGGTAGTTCTTCATCAACTTCAGATGAACCCGTCCCGGGTTCAGGCCCAAAGAACGGCAAGCTTTGGAGCGGTGGAATGTTAAGAGAAGAAATCACTGTAACCACTGCTTCCGGAAGTGCTGCTGATGCTGCCCAATCCTTGGTTGATGCCGGACTATTTACATCATATGAAGATTTCGAAGCAATCTGCAATGCTTATGGATTTGACCCAACGGACATCAAGGCCAGCGAATTTACCTTCCTACCCGGAACTACTCAGGCCCAGATTGTTGAAGAAGTAACAAAACCCATGAGCTGATGGTGATAAGTTGATAGAAATAATGTTAAGGAAGTAAACGGAGGTTAAAGATGGCATTAGTAACATCCAAAGAAATGTTCGCTAAAGCAATTGAAAAAGACTACGCAGTTGGCGCGTTTAATGTGAACAATATGGAAATCATCCAGGGTATCATGGATGCAGCCAAAGAAGAAAATGCACCTTTGATTTTGCAGGTTTCAGCCGGGGCCAGAAAATATGCCAAACCGGTATATCTACTGAAATTGGTGGAAGCTGCTATAGAAGATACCGGTTTGGACGTTTGTCTTCATTTAGATCACGGCGAAGATTTTGATATTTGTAAATCCTGTGTGGACGGCGGATTCACCTCCGTAATGGTGGATGGTTCCAAACATCCTTTTGAGGAAAACATTGCTCTAACAAAGCAGGTTGTGGAATATGCCCATGACCATGGCGTAGTTGTGGAGGCGGAGCTTGGTAAACTGGCAGGCGTAGAGGATAACATCAAGGTTGATGCTCGTTCCGCCACTTTTACAGATCCTGATGAGGCCGCAGAATTCGTGGAAAGAACCGGTGTTGATTCATTGGCTATTGCCATAGGAACAAGCCACGGTGCATATAAATTCAAAGGCGAACCCTATTTGGATTTTGAGAGACTAAAGGAAATCCATAAGCTTATTCCTAACACTCCATTGGTATTACATGGTGCTTCCACAGTTCTTCCTGAATTTGTGGATCGTTGCAATCAATACGGTGGAGAAATACCTGGAGCACAGGGTGTCCCGGAGGACATGATTCGTGAATCCACCAAATGGGGAATCTGCAAGGTTAATATCGATACGGACTTGCGACTTGCCATGACTGCAGAGATTCGCAGAATACTTGTTGAAAGCCCTGCAGAGTTTGACCCAAGAAAGTATTTGGGACCAGCCAGAGATGCGATACACCGTATGGTTCAGCACAAAATCAAAAATGTGCTAAATGCCAGCAATAAACGCTAACCTCAATAACTATTTTTAATAACTAAACTTTAACAACCAAACCTTAATAACCAAACTTCAATAGATAGATTAAATTGATTCAAAATAGAGAAGCGATGATTCATCCGAATCATCGCTTCATTATTTTTCATATGTGGTGTACATATATGCATCAATCCTCGTGATGCTCGTTTATGAGCCTCTGCTTCATGTCGTAGAGATCCTTTGAAAGGTCTACATAATAGGTTTGGGGATTCTCGAAACGTAGAATCTGCGGCCATAATGTTTTTACCTGTTCAGTGCAATAATCCTTAATCTCATCCACTGTTGGGTTTTCATAAACAAGCTTGCCCTTTTCAAAAATCTGAACCCTCAAATTCTTGGCTGTGAAATTCTTTAACTTTTTCTTTTTCCAAATGGCAGTCGGGTCGAATATTTCATATTCCCCCTCCTGTGGAATTACTTCGCCATCCAATGTTATGATATCAGCCTGAGCTTTTCCGGTTTCATTATCATAAAGACGATAAAGGGTCTTAAATCCCGGATTGGTGATTTTTTCAACATTCTCGGAAATCTTGATTTTCGGTATTATTTCACCATCCACCTCCAGTCCTGCCAACTTATACACTCCACCGAAGACAGGCTCGGACTTGGCTGTAATCAATCTTTCACCTACACCAAAGGAATCAACCTTTGCCCCTTCAATTAAGACCTCTCGAATAATATATTCATCCAAGGAATTGCTTATGGTAATTTGGCAATCCTGCAAGCCTGCCTCATCAAGCATCTTGCGGGACTCCTGTGTTAGGTAAGTAATATCGCCGCTATCTATTCTAATAGCCATATGTTTGGGCTTCATTTCCTTAAAGACCTTGATAGCTGCAGGTACACCTGACCTGAGAACATTATATGTATCCACCAATAATGTACAATTGTCAGGATAAACCTCTGCATACTTCTTAAATGCCTCATATTCATTGGGAAACATTTGAACCCAACTATGAGCCATTGTTCCCATAGTAGGAAATCCATAATCCTCTGCAGCCTTTGCACATGCGGTTCCTGCGCAGCCTCCTATATAGGCAGCTCTGGCACCATGGAGAGCGGATGCAATTCCGTGAGCACGGCGAGTACCGAATTCCATAACTGCACGTCCCTGTGATGCACGAACAATACGATTTGCCTTGGTTGCAACTAAACTCTGATGATTTACTATCAGAAGAAGCATGGTCTCTATGAATTGTGCCTGCATAACAGGTCCACGAACAGTTATAATAGGTTCATGGGGAAAGATCGGAGTTCCTTCCGGCACAGCCCATACATCGCATGCAAATTGAAAATCCTCTAAATACTTCAGGAATTTCTCGCTGAAAATATTCATTCCCCTAAGGTATTCTATATCCTGCTCTGTAAATTTGAGGCTTTCCAAATAGTCACATACCTGCTGGATACCTGCCATTATGGCGAAGCCACCACCGTCAGGAACCCTTCGGAAAAACATATCGAAATAAGCCGTCTTATCTCCAAGCCCGGATTCCAAATAACCATTAGCCATAGTTATTTCGTAAAAATCCGTTAGCATTGTCAGGTTTTGCTCTCTAAACATTTTCTCTCCCGATTATCTGTACGATAATACTTATTACTACATAATAATCAATACGCCCGTATACTCTTATCCTAGCGGGATTTCCACAACTTCTGCCATCTTGATAAGGGTATGTTCTATCTGTGAGGATATTTCGTTCACCATTCTCTCTGTGATTGACTCATTCTTTTCCTGCTCAAGGCTGGCATAGAAATTCTTTTTCACCTCAGCACTTATATTGTCCATACGGGATTTAAATGTATTCTTAGGAATGAGCTTTCTAAGCGGATTTGGAATGTCCGTCTCTAAAAGCCTAGCCTCCATTTTGTCCTTTCCAAGTATCAATATAATGGCCGACGCTATTACACCAACGATGACACCCTCCGGTCCTGCCAGGAAAGGCACCACATCAATGGCAGCAATCAATAGTCCAACTAAAACCGTAACCAGGGAATCTATCAGCCAAGTCATTTCCTCTACCGCGAAAATATTTTTGGCATCCACCTTAATATCTATATCCGAAGCTGATAGGTAGGATTTGAAACTAAGCGCCGTATAAGGAATCCTGTGATTAACACAGATAGGCACTGTATATTCTTCCAAGTCCTCTGCAACAGGCTTAAGCCAGGATGTAATGGGGCCAGCCAAAAGCTCTCTTGCTTCGTCTGATTTTATAAATGCCTCTACACCCTTCTGCAATTCCTCATCTGTATCTGCCAGTCTACGGATTTCCCCTGCCCTCCATCTATCAAAGATAGGCATTGCAATCCTATTAAGTATAGGCTCAATAAGGGTATCCACAGCATCCCTATAGAGCTGATTTATATGATGCCCAACTATTTCTTCTATCTTGGAGGATTTAGTCAGTTCATCCAGATCGGCCCTAAATTCTCTCATATCTTCATCTATGCGACCACAATAGGCCAATCCCCTGGCCACAGAGAATTCCGGTTCTGCTCCGGAAATAACTATTGCATCGCTAAAAATCGATGAGCACCAGTCCCTAATTGCCGGAAGTTTACTTACACCTCCGGTTAGGAAAATCAGCTCAGGTTGAGATCCTGTGATATTATCCTTAACATCTCTAAGGGCTTGGAGGAATACTTCTTTAAAAGATCTTCCTCCCAGCTTATCAAGGTTCTTATTTAATAATTTGCTGGCTATACTCTTATCCATTTTCAGGGTAAGCTTCATAGGTCTGTTATACTGAATCACCAGACTTTCCTTACACTCGTTATTGCTCCAGTATTCTTCGTCAGAGAAATATTTTTCCTTTAGACGACGGGCAGCAAATTCACAATAGGCCCTCCAGGGTTCACTTTCTTCCAAGGTCTGTCGGATTTTCTTTTTAAATAATGGATTTGATCCCTCAATGGATTCTTCCAAAAGAATCTCATCCATAAGACCTCCGCCCAGAACCACTTCTCCGGCGGTCTGCATCTCCACTTCTTTTCCTCCCATTATGTAGGCAAAGTCTGTGGTGGATGAACCTATATCAACAACAAGTACCGGCTTGGACAGAATATCCAATCCAACCTGAAGATGTTTTGATTGAGTTGCGCTTACCATAGCAGCACGGGATTCAGAAATAATCTTAGCAGGAGGGAATCCAACACTTTCAAAGATTTCCCTATAATGCTCTCTGGTGTTTTTATCCCAGCCTGCAGGACAACCGATATAGAAGCTACAATCCTCGTTCTTCACCAGATCGCCGCTACCATAGAGTTCTCCCAAAACACCTCCGGCAAAACTTTTTACATCATTTGCAACAGTGCTGTCCATCAGGAATCTACTTTTGAAACGGAGCTTCCTTTTCATTGCTCCATCGGTATAGCAGGCCTTTTCTCCAATCAAAAGTTCTCCCGATGAAAGCTGAGCATAGGCGGTTATGAAACTCTGTTCACCGACCACTGTCAGCATTTCCGGGGTTACTTGATCTTCCTTATTTAATCTTGCTACAGCACTTTCTGCATCACCCAGGTCAAATCCGAAAAAACGATC
>CACXFN010000042.1 GCA_902766915.1 uncultured Eubacteriales bacterium | reverse complement strand
CCCATCCTTCGTGATTACATTCACCGTTTTGGCGTCTTCAATAACATGATTGCATGTAAGAATATATCCGTTAGAATCAATTATTACACCGGATCCCGCTCCGGGAGCCAGATAATCTCCCATTCCAAACCATCCGGATGAGACTACTGTCTCCGTCTGAATCTCCACCACAGCATTTTCATTCATGGCGACGATTTCTTCTATAGATTTTTGAGCCCCTGTGGCCTCTGCCAAAGTATAGTTTGTGGCAGAAATAGAATGTGTATTTCCTCCTATGGTCTTATCAAAGGCTCCCGCCAGGGAGAGTCCTCCAACCGTAAGACCTGATGTGGCAAGCATGGCACAAATAATACCAATGATAAATGCCTTTCTTGTTACGTAACCTGTTTTAAACTCTGCTCTCTTTGCAGATCTTCTGGAACGTTTTGCTTCCTTGGAGTTATAGTCCATAGGTAAATCGGTTATCCCCGAATCGTCTTGATAGCCCCGGTCATTCCTGTATTTTTCATATTCGTTCCAACGTATCATCCCATCACCTTCTTTATATATTTATTTTAGTTTTATTTACATAATCAATAATATAATTGTAAACTTAACTATAGTTAAAGTATACCCATAAAAATTGACTTTTATGTGTCAAATTTGTGGAGTATATGATAAAATATCTAATCGGAGATATGACGTTATGAAGAAAATAGGTGTAATTTTTGGTGGTCAGTCCGGCGAGCATGATGTTTCAATAATGTCTGCCAGTGCGGTGCTTCAGGCCATGGATAAAAATAAATATAAGCCGGTCCCTATTGGAATAGATAGGGATGGAAGTTGGTATTTGGCTAATCCTAAAGAACTGGATATCAATAAAGACAATTGGCTTAAGGGCGCTAAACCCCTCAATATAGGAGAATTGAAAAGCAAGGTGGACTTTGTCTTCCCCGTTGTGCATGGAACCCTGGGGGAGGATGGAACCCTTCAGGGGCTGCTGGAGATAATGGATATCCCTTATGCAGGCCCGGGAGTTTTGGCCTCCTCTCTATGTATGGATAAATGCATGGCAAAAGATGTTTTTGCGAAAAACAACATTAATGTTCCTAAATATAAATTGGTTTTAGCAGAGGAAATAGATACAAATATTGCCGGAATAGTAAAGGAGATTAATGAAACCATTCCATGTCCCTGGTTCGTGAAACCCGCCAATGCCGGGTCCAGCTTAGGCGTATCCAGAGTGGATGTGGTGGATGACTTGGGCAGAGCAATATGGTTGGCAGGAAGCTATGACAGAAGGATTTTGGTGGAAGAAGCCATTGATGCCAGAGAAATAGAGGTAGGTGTTATAGGTAATGACGTTCCGAAGGTTTCTTTACCTGGTGAAGTTACTGCCGGTGAATCCTTTGAATATTATGACTTTGAGGCCAAGTATTCCGATTCCTCCGGAACACGATTGGACATTCCTGCAGACTTGCCTGCCAAGACCATAAACCGGTTAAAAAGAATTTCAGCCAAGGCATATAGAGCCTGTGACTGCGCCGGTTTTTCCCGGGTGGATTTTTTCATAGAGAAAAAAACGGGTAAGATATATTTAAATGAAATAAATACAATTCCGGGCTTGACCAAGTATAGTTTGTTCCCATTGATGTGGGAAGAATCAGGTATTGGGTTTACTGAGTTAATTGACCAGATAGTGGAGTATGGGTATGAAAGATATTACGATAAAAATAGTAGGAAGACGTTACGCAGAAGGTGAATTGGAAGATGAGATGGAATTCGTAAGCGATGCCAAGATGTATGAGAGGGCAGGCGCTAGATACTTTCTATATGATGAAAGCGAGTTTTCAGGTTTTCCGGGATGTAAGACCAGTCTAAAGGTGACTGACAGCAGCATTCGAATGAAAAGGATAGGTAGCGAGGTTTCCGGATACGGTGCGGATTTAGTCTTTGAAAAAGGTAAGAGATTCACCAGCATATATGAGACCCCATATGGCTCTTTTGATATGGAAGTCCTTACTACGGATATTCATAGTGATTTGGATGCAGAGGGATATGGAAAGGTGGTCCTTGGTTATGATGTGAGCCTTCAGGGAATAGATGAAGGCCGCAATGAAATAGATATTGAGATAATGCAATAGCTTATTATGGTAAAAAATAAGAATAAATATAGTTTAAGAAGGAAGGAAGAACATGGCGCGGAGCAAGAAGCTTAAGGGATTTGATGCAGAGAAGTATATTGATGAACAGTCTCAATACATACTTCAGCGAATCAACAAAGGGCAGGGCGATAGGCTCTATTTGGAGTTCGGCGGCAAACTGGTTCATGATAAACACGCAATGCGGGTTCTTCCCGGCTTCGATGAAAATGCAAAGATAAAACTCCTTCAGAGGATGAAGGATAGCGCAGAAGTAATTATTTGTATTTATGCAGGGGATATTGCCACCAGTAAAACCAGACATGATTTTGGAATAACCTATGATGTGGAAGTTCTCCGTCTAATAGATACCTTTCGTCAATATGGACTATCTGTAAACAGTGTAGTTGTGACCAGATATATAGATCAGCCTGCGGTAAATATGTTCATCAACAAGCTTGAGCAAAGGGGAATAAAAACATATAAGCATTTCTATACCAAGGGCTACCCCACAGATGTTGATACAATTGTAAGCGAAGAAGGATATGGCGCAAATCCGTTCATAGAGGTAACCAAACCTCTGGTTGTTGTAACTGGTCCCGGAGGTGGATCCGGGAAGCTGGCAACCTGCCTTTCCCAACTTTACCATGAATACACAAATGGTCGTAAAGCGAGGTATGCAAAATTTGAAACCTTCCCCGTATGGAATCTTCCATTAAAGCACCCTGTAAACATGGCCTATGAGGCGGCAACAGTAGATCTTAAAGATGTAAATATGATTGACTCCTTTCACTTGGATGCCTATGGGGATAGAGCAGTCAACTACAACAGGGATATAGAAGTCTTCCCCGTAATAAAAAGAATTATAGAAAAAATCACCGGAGAAGAATCGGAATACAAATCTCCGACGGACATGGGGGTTAATAGAGTTGGTACCTGCATAATAGACGATAAAATATGCCAGGAAGCAGCCATTCAGGAAATCATTAGACGCTTTTTGATTGCACAATGCGATTACAGAAAGGGTAAAATTACTGAGGAAGAGCTGGCCCGCTCCGAACTCATCATGAAGGAAGTGGGGGCGAGTGTAGAAGATAGAGGCGTAGTTCATGCCGCCAGAGCATATGTGGAATCCAAAAAACAGGTGGGAGAACAATACGAAAATATCGTGGCCATGGCCATAGAGATGCCTGATGGAAGAATTGTCACAGGAAGAAGCTCTGACCTGATGGTTGCT
>CACXFN010000041.1 GCA_902766915.1 uncultured Eubacteriales bacterium | reverse complement strand
TGCTTCCAGCTTGCTGATGAGCTCTGAGATGGAGGACGGGTTTATTCTCATTTCCTCTGCAAGCACCTTCTGTCTAACTCCATCTTCGTATCCCAAAAGTACTGAAAGCAGTCTTCTCTGGGCGAAGGCTCTCATCTTCTGCGGGTTCGGACCTCTCATATGTACATGATGCGAACCAGCTCCGTGTTCCATTCCGTGGCGAGGACCGCATCCGTGCCTTTCTGGACCATGTCCATGTCTCGGACCACAGTGGCCTCTCTCCTCATCCATGCTTCTTCTCATAATATGAGGAGCATGCATCATCATAAAAAACAGTTTTTCTTCTGTAGTTCTTTCTCTACCGTCTTCAAATCCTCTAAATTCTCTTTTCATCTATGATCCCCTTTCCTAATTTCGTTCACTGCATTTTCAAAACTTCATGTTTGCAACAAAACACAAATATTCATTTTTGTTTGGTACCGAACTAAATGTATCATGCCCTGCATCCTTTGTCAAGTTATTTCGGTACCGAAATAAATTCGAGGATTCTATTTAATCTAATTATTTTCCAGCTTAAACCCATTAAACAGCGAAATTGCGCATTTTGTTCCGAGATCGTCGGTCACCGTAACCTCGTAGCAGCAGGTGTGAATCCCGCTTCTAATTTCTTTAGCCTCTGCATACAGGACCGTTCCTTCCGCAGGTGTCAGAAAGGTAATCTGACTATCCAGGGTCACTGTAGGCTCTCTATCAAAGTTCGCAGCGACACCAAAGGCGATATCGGCTATGGTATAGTAAACTCCACCCATGACCTTGCCGCCGGCATTTTCATGTCGACGATCCAGGTTCAAACTAACCTTGCTGTATCCGTCGCGCACCTCGTCTATCTCTATCCCCGTTGTTTCAAGGGCATAAATATCTTTGCTAAAGTAAGCCCTAGCCGCTTCCAGGGATTTAATTCTTTTCCGCTTACTCATTATCGCACCTTTCTAGCGACCGGGTTATGATTTCTACTTCCTTCCCCAGCTGCTGCGAAAATTCTTTACGGGTGTACACGTATTTAAATCCGCATTTTTCTTGTACATGTCCGGAAGCGGGATTGTCGCTGAAGTTGCCACACCAAAGCCTGGTTAATCCCAGTACATCAAAGCAATAATCAATGGTGCCTATTACGGCCTCGGTCATATAACCCTGGTTCCAATATGGATAGCCAACCCAGAAGCCAAGCTCCCTCTCCATCAAAACGGGCTCTTTACCCTGGTTGCCGGAATCGGGGGCAGATTGGTTGCCTGAATCGGAACCAGTCTGGTTGCCGGAATCGGAGGCAGATTGGCTACCTGAATCGGGGGCAGATTGGTTGCTAGCAGATGCCTTTTCCTTTGATTCCGACTTAAGGCGCTCCAGCATCTCAGAATCGTGCACATCGTCAATCCCGATATTTCCGATTATCTTTCCGCTTTCCTTATCTATAAAGCAAAAGGTATGATCGTTAATCAAAATTCTCTCTAAAATCGATTTGGTTTCATCTAAACAAATATGGGGGAGCCATCCACAAGGTGGACCAACATGCTCGTCAGCTGCCAGAGAAAAAAGCTCCTCTGCGTCCTCTATTTTCCACGGTCTAAAATAAAGTCTCTCTGTTTCGTATGTCATTCCTTTACCTCCCTTAGAATTATTAATTATAGCATATGGATTTCTTTAAGTATGATTTATCAGAAATCTCATGTTTATCAATGTGTAGAGATATGTTATAATACCACTGTTACGTTAAAAAGTGCAATTCTTTAAGTTTACAACTTGCTTAGTAGTATTCCAGACTGGCTACCTAATTTGGAGGGGAACATTGAATAAAACCGGCAATCATGGTAAGACTGGCAAAACTCAATTAAGGCGGAATAATGCAGCAACTACCATAAGAGATATGTTGGGTATTTTTGCTTTTATAATAACAATTAGTATTCTTTTTCTCTTTATTTATCTCAATATTAATCTTGATGAAAGCACTATGACCATAGATGATAGATATCAGTCTTTCAGCGATGGATGGCGCATTCAGACAGATGAAGTGGATGAAATCGTTGATTTCCCAGCCTATGTACATATTGACGCCAATAAAAGTGTACGAATATCCAAAGAATTACCTAAGCTTTCACAGCACTATGCAGTTGCAACCAGGAACTACCATCAAGAACTAACTGCATATGTGGGCGATTCTCCCGTTTATCAATTCCCTAGGGAAAACAAACCAACTAAGTTTTCAATACTTGCTGATGACTGGAATATGATTAAGCTTGATGAAAGTATGTCCGGTCAAGTATTTACAATAGAATTAAGTACCGGGGACTTTGGTTTTTCCGGGTATATTAAACCCCTCTACCTGGGAGAAGACAACGCCCTGGTCTACTACCTTAGAGCAAGAAATGCACTTCCATACGGTATGTCGGTAAGTGTTCTTGCTCTGGGTATCGTCCTAATTGTTCTGGGATTGATATATAGAAAGTACAATGATGACAAGTGTCAAATCATAGCAGGCTTGATGCTCATCGCAATTGGTATATGGGTTACAAATAGAGCAAAGATGCCTCTTCTACTCATGGGTAGCAGCAATAAGTTTTTCCTTTCATTCCTCAGTCTCATGATTGAATCCGTCTTGATTCTAATGTATACCAGCGAAAAATTTAAGGAAAAGAATCGAAGGCTGACAACCGGATTAATTATAGGTTTTTCAGCATTCTTATTAGCTGCGACAATTATCACTTATGCCATAAACTTCCCCTTATATCAGGCTGTACCTATTGCATACACAGCTATTTTCCTTTCCTCTGTCTACCTAATCTATATGCTTTGGCAAGTATCTTTCGGAAAGGATTGCATCAACCTAAATACATTCACAATTCGTTCTAACCGGATTGAATTCTTTGCTACAGTGATCATGGTAGTTGGTGTTGTAATTGGTATTATCATAGACTTTGCAATAGGCAGCGATAGACTATGGACAGATGTAGGCACCTTGCCAAAGATTTCTCTAAACGCCTACGCCATAGGTCAATTGCTGGTTCATATTTATCGAAGCTATCACAGTGTAGAAGAAAGAGAAGAACTTCAGGGCAAACTTCACGATAGCCAATTGGAACTAATGATGGGACAGATTCAGCCTCATTTCATTTTCAATACCCTCTCCTCCATAAGAACCCTGGTTAAGGTAGAACCCGATACCGCATACAGCATGATATATGACTTTTCAAACTATCTTAGAGCAAATGTAGATAATGTGACTAATTTAGGTGGTATCAACTTCGCTTCAGAAGTGGACCACATCAATAGTTACGTAAATATAGAAAGGGTTCGTTTCGGAGATAGATTAAGCGTAGAATATGATATTCAAGCCAGCGATTTCATCGTACCACCACTATCAATCCAACCACTTGTGGAAAATGCCATTAAGCATGGTGTAATGAAAACTGTAAACGGTGGAACAGTTTGGTTAAGGAGTTACACAGAGGGCGACTATAATGTCGTAGAGGTAGAAGATAATGGCATCGGATTCACTCCGGAAAGATTAAAGGAAATTGAAGCATCTATGAATAATAAAAGTGGAAGCGATTATTCATCAGATAGCAACAATGCAAACCTGACGGGAAATGGCTCCGAAAAACATAAATCCTCGGGAATGCGAAATATCTACCTAAGATTAAAGGAAATGAGCAACGCTGAATTCTACATAGATAGCGAGGAAGGAAAAGGCACCAAGGTAACGGTCAAATTCCCTATAGACCATAGTAACCCTCCTTCAAATCTATCTTAATCTTACTTTATATTCAAATATTAAATCACGCAATTCTGCTGCACGTTCGAACTGAAGGTCCGCAGCAGCCTGGCGCATCTCTGTTTCCAGCTTTGAAACATATTCTTTTAGTTCGCGAGCGGACATTTCCAGCGGCTTCTTTCCGTGGTATTTGGTTTCATCCTCTGCAGCCCTGGTCGCTTCGATTACATCCCTCACGCCCTTTTCCACGCTCTTCGGCACAATGCCGTGTTCCTTATTAAATGCATCCTGAATACTGCGGCGGCGCTGAGTTTCATCGATTGCCGCCTTCATAGCCTTGCTCACATGATCGGCGTACATAATTACCCTACCGTTCACATTACGGGCGGCACGCCCGATGGTCTGTATCAAAGAAGTCTCTGTCCTCAAGAATCCTTCCTTATCCGCATCCAAAATCGCCACCAATTCGACCTCCGGAATATCCAAGCCTTCTCTAAGCAGGTTGATTCCCACCAGAACATCGAATAGCCCTATCCTGAGATCACGTATTATCTCCAACCTCTCCAGGGTCTCCACATCGGAATGAAGATACTTAACTTTTAGCCCCGCTTTACCAAGGAAGTCCGTCAGGCTCTCCGCCATCTTTTTAGTAAGGGTAGTAACAAAGGCTCGCCCGCCACCACTTATGACAGAATTAAGTTCTCCAATCAAATCGTCTATCTGATTCTTTGTTGGACGGACTGAAATAGGCGGATCCAGGAGCCCCGTCGGTCTAAGGACCTGCTCTGCGGTTACTCCGCCACTTTGCTCCTTTTCATAGGAAGCCGGTGTCGCCGAGCAGAACATCATCTGCCCCACAACCTCTTCCCACTCCTCGAATTGAAGAGGTCTATTATCCAATGCCGACGGAAGCCTGAAACCGTAATCCACCAGGGAGGTCTTTCTGGACAGATTCCCGCGATACATTGCATGAAGCTGGGGAAGCATTACATGGGACTCATCGATTATGGTAATGAAGTCATCCGGGAAATAATCTATCAAAGTATATGGTCTCTCGCCCGGTTTAAGTCCGCTGATGTGTCTGGTATAGTTTTCTATTCCCTTACACGTACCTATCTCCCTGAGCATCTCCATGTCGTAACGGGTGCGCTGCTCGATTCTCTGAGCTTCCAAAAGCTTTCCCCTATCCTTGAACCACTGAATGCGCTCCACCAGCTCCTCTTCGATTCCGTGAATTGCGCGCTCCATGTTTTCCTTTGATGTAACATAGTGAGACGCCGGATAGATGGCTACGTGATTTCTTAGA
>CACXFN010000040.1 GCA_902766915.1 uncultured Eubacteriales bacterium | reverse complement strand
CTCAGCTGCTTCTGCCCTAGCTGCATCCGTCTCAGCATCCATACCTGTATCCGCTTTTTCTTCATCAGCAACAGCATTCATAAATGCGTCACTAAAACCTTCAGCGGATACATTTGTCAATTCGTTGGAAGCGGTGAGTTCTTCGGAAACTTCGTCTGTTAGAACCTCTTCTGCTTCATCAGCATAGCTTAAGTCAACTGTGAAGGTTCCCGGAAGACCCAGATTACCTACTACAACAAGTAGGCACAATATTAAACTTATTACTCTTTTACGCGTATACACTTTTTTCACCAGTTCCCTAATTTGTGAAATCGTGTCGCGGACCGCAATCGGTCCGTTACCTAATTGTTATTTATGTGTTATAGATTAGTTATTATTGTGCTATCTTTTAGTTATCGTTACGTTATCTTTATGTTACTATAATATTACTCCGAAATATTTATACAATCATCCAAAAGTATGATATTTACAGTTAATTAGCATAAAACGTATGCTTTTTTGAAATATTTTTTTAAATCCCCATAACAAATAAAACCTTATCCTCCTTTCGAAGAATAAGGTCACGCCTATGTGATATAGATATTTGCGGTCAAAAATCTTGACCGCAAATAGATCAAATAGCAGAATATATAAATATATAATAGTTTACATCACTCCCATTGAAGAAAGGATTATACGACATATAAATGCAATAACCCAGGCTACTCCGCAGGTCCAAAGGACTACACCTACCGCCCACTTTACGCCCAGTTCCCTTTTAATTGCGGCAATTGCGGCTACGCATGGACTATATAGAAGACTAAATACAAGCAGGGCAGCAGCAGATAAGGGAGTTACAAGTGCATTTACTCCACCAACAGGATTAAATAGTATCTCCATAGTGGAAACCACACTTTCCTTTGCCATAAACCCTGTAATTAATGATGTGACTATCCTCCAATCACCTAAACCCAGCGGCTTAAAAAATGGAACCAGGAGGCCGGAAATCTTTGCTAAAATACTGGTTTCAGCATTGTCCGTGAGACCAAGATGGGTATCAAAGTTTTGGAGAAACCATACTACTATTGTTGCTATCAAGATTACGGAGAAGGCTCTTTGTAAAAAGTCCTTTGCTTTTTCCCAAAGAAGTCTTATAACGTTTGAGGCACTGGGCATACGATAGTTTGGAAGCTCCATTACAAAGGGAACGGCATCGCCCTTAAACATGGTCCTATTGTAAATCAATGCCGCCAGAATACCCACAATGATTCCAAGGAAATATAAACCACTCATTATTAAACCTTTGTGGTTAACAAAGAATACATTCACAAAGAATCCGTAAATCGGCAGTTTGGCAGAACAACTCATAAAGGGAGTCAAAAGTATTGTCATTCTCCTATCCCTTTCACTTGGGAGGATTCTTGTAGCCATTACAGCAGGAACTGTGCAACCAAAACCGATTAGCATGGGAACTATACTTCTCCCTGAAAGACCTATTTTTCTAAGCAGCTTATCCATGAAAAAAGCCACTCTTGCGATATATCCACTGTCCTCCATTATTGACAGGAAGAAAAAGAGCACAACTATAATAGGAATGAAGCTAAGCACACTACCCAGGCCTTGAAAAACGCCATCAATTATAAGTCCATGTATTACATCATTAACTCCGGCACTTGTCATCATACTGTCTACTTGTGAGGTTAGCGCATCAATCCCGGTTTCAAGAATTCCCTGTAGCGCACCTCCTATTACATTGAATGTAATATAGAATACTGCAATCATAATGAAAACGAATAGCGGAATTGCTGTGTACTTTCCTGTTAGAATCTGATCAAGTTTTCTGGAGCGAATGTGTTCCTTGCTCTCATGCGGTTTATGCACTACTTGATTGCATACCTTCTCTATAAAGGAAAAACGCATGTCGGCTATTGCTGCACTTCTGTCCAAGCCACGTTCACTTTCCATTTGAACTGTAATGTGTTCCAGGAGTTCCTTCTCGTTTTGATCTAATTCCAGTTTATCTATAACCAGTTGATCGCCCTCTATTGCTTTATCTGCTGCAAACCTAACAGGAAGACCTGCCCTATCCGCATGATCCTGAATAAGGTGAACAACAGCGTGTATGCACCTATGGACAGCTCCACCGTGGTTTGTTTCATCGCAGAAATCCTGACGAAGTGGTTTTTCTTGATAGTGAGCTATATGGATTGCGTGTTCAATCAGTTCATCTACACCTTGATTTTTAGCGGCGGATATAGGAACTACTGGTGTGCCAAGCATTTCTTCCATTGCGTTTATATCAATGGATCCGCCATTGCCGGTCAGTTCATCCATCATGTTAAGGGCAACTACAACCGGAATATCCATTTCCAACAGCTGCATGGTTAGATAAAGGTTTCTTTCAATATTCGTTGCATCAACGATATTGATTATGGCGTTAGGCTTCTCATCCAAAACAAAACTTCTGGATACCACTTCCTCACTGCTGTATGGTGACATGGAATAGATTCCCGGAAGGTCAATTATCCTGGTATTCGGATAGCCCTTTATTACACCCTCTTTTCTATCAACTGTGACACCCGGAAAATTCCCCACGTGTTGATTAGCCCCTGTCAGCTGGTTAAACAATGTGGTTTTGCCGCTATTTTGATTTCCTAATAACCCAAAGGTAAGAATCGTACCCTCAGGCAAGGGATTTTCTTCTCTCTTATCATGATATTTACCGGCTTCACCAAGACCAGGGTGATGCCTGTTCGCTGCGCCTTGCTTAGTTGCCGCTCCAGGTTTGTTTGCCGCTCCAGGTTTGGTTGATGTTCCTTGTTGGCTATCTTTCAGACTTTGGTTGTCATCTTGCTGGACCTCATCAGCCTTATCCACATACACCTTATCCAGAATACGGTCCACTTCAATATTAGCGGCATCAGAAAGTCTAAGAGTGAGTTCATATCCGTGGATTCTTATTTCCATGGGATCTCCCATGGGCGCGAGTTTTTCCACAGAAACAAGGACGCCAGGAATGACGCCCATATCCAAAATATGTTGTCTTAAGGCTCCCTCACCGCCTACAGATCGTATTCTTCCTTCTTGTCCAACAGCCAGCTCACTTAATGTCATATTTCTAGCATCCTTTATATGGTATTATTTAATCAACATCAGGCATAGTTTATGATTCATCTCATTCATATAGCATGTGTTAATCCCGATCTCATGATTAAGCAAAATATTTAAACAGCAAAAACATTGTAAGTACGACGAGCCCAAGACCAACAATATAAGCCCCACCAATCATAAAAGCAGCCTTTAGGCTCCCTAGAATTGCCCATTTAGTCTCTTCAGGGCTTAATTCCGAGGCAACTATATCAGAATTAGAAGGCGCACCGCCCAATCCCCTATCATCAAATGCTCCACTGGGTAATCTCTCCTCACCACGAAGCTTACGAGGCAAGAAAACATTTGGCTTGCGAACCATACTCATATCCGCAATCACCATCTCTTCCTCATCCATCTCCTCAGAGTCAAAAGCCTTCAAACCCTCGGGCATTTCCTCTCTATTTGGTTTTACTTCCATGTCAGAACTATTCATATTCAAATATAATAATTGACACACTCTTTAATAGATTCAGTTTATACGCAATACTACGCTTTAATAATACCACATTTCCGAAGAAAATCACATTCTGCTACTCCCAAGATATGATATAATTATAAACGAAAGATATAATATAATTTGTCGAAAACTCTACTAAAGAAATGGCTGAAGAAAGAACTTTTACAATAAACAAAGATAAGAATTCTAAACGTGACCGCTCATTACTCCCCGTGATTTTGGGAGTCATAGTGTTTTCCATCATCATTTTGACACCTGCTTTTCGTTATATGAATCACGTCTATCAGTTCAATTCATTCATGGACGATCTACATAAATCATTTCTGAATGCAGAAAACTTTAAGATTTACGAATTCAAAGGCGAGTATGATGGCAATACTTTTGCCATGGACAAGACCGGTGGTAGCCGCATCTTTACGGAACTTAATCTCGTTGGAATTGGTACCCGATGTGAACCCGAAGAAACAGAAAACCCTTTTTTCATTGATTTCGGCGACGGCACAACTTTGCTCATTGGAAAGTCCACCATGCAAAACCGCCAGGATCGGACCGTGAACTGTCTCTATTTGGAGTACACCTACGCCAACGGGAAAAAATACTGTTATAAAACCGATCAAACCGAATTCCACTATCTACTAGACCCTGTCATAGCGTACTACACTAAAGCATGAGGCTAAGTGTAGGCCCAACCCTACTATCACTCCCAACTAATAGCCCGTAGATTCCCACAGAGAATTGCCTCTCCCCACAGAGAACAGCTGCACTCCACTCAAATAGTGCACCGACTAAATATGGTTGGAGTACAGCGCAATCATAATCCAATTGTTACAGGGCCCTGATTAATACATAAAGTCAGAGGCCTTCCTGCGTTCGGCATCGCTTCAAAAAAGGACGTTGCCCGTGGCAAGCTCGAAAAAAAGGGCAATGCCGAACGTGAACTTAGGGAATCTGGCCTTCCTGCGACCCCAAGGAATCGTGTCTCTCCTGGGTGCGGCATAGCGTCATACATATAAAGACGCTCCCCGGGAAGGGAGCGTTTCTAATTATAAGTGTTTTTTAGTGTTGTTATGCTTCTGCAGCTGTTTCTTCGTGGACGACGGCTTTCATGTCGTCGTACAGATGACAGACAACGAAGTGGCCCGGTTCGATTTCCTTTTGTTCGGGGACAACTTCTTTACAGATGTCCATGCAACGAGCACAGCGAGTGTGGAACTTGCAGCCTGATGGCGGATTGGCCGGGGAGGGAATGGAACCTTCCAGGACGATACGCTTCATCTTTGCTGTCGGATCCGGAATTGGTATTGCCGAGAACAAGGCCTCTGTATACGGATGAAGCGGATTAGCAAAGATGTCTTCTGTATCCCCGTATTCTACCAGGCCGCCCAAGTACATTACACCAACGGAGTCCGAAATATGTTCTACTACGGAAAGGTCGTGAGAGATAAACAGATATGTCAGCTCACGCTTTTCCTGCAGTTCGTTCAAAAGGTTTATAATCTGAGCCTGAATGGATACGTCCAGTGCGGATACCGGTTCGTCGCAGACTACGAATTCAGGAGCCAGTGCCAGGGCACGTGCAATACAGATACGCTGTCTCTGTCCGCCGGAGAATTCGTGTGGATATCTGTCCTTCTGGAAGGACTGAAGTCCGCAGTCATCCATTACCTTATCGATGTAATCATCAAACTCGTTCTGTGGAACCAGCTTGTGCTCACGTACAGCTTCCCCGATGATTTCTCCTACCGGCATTCTAGGCTGAAGTGAGGAGAATGGATCCTG
>CACXFN010000039.1 GCA_902766915.1 uncultured Eubacteriales bacterium | reverse complement strand
GTATTCAATTTGAATATCGTTGTCCTTACATACCTGATCGGTTATATCAAACACAGTGGTTTTATCCGGTCTTATCTGATAATCTGTTTTTGAAATAATAATACCATTTTCAGGGATGTATTCCTTGACAGCTTCATCAGTTAATGCATCCATGTTTTCCGACAATTCGTCACACCTTATTTCTATGGTAACAAAGATTGGTGTTTCTTCCGACGCTTCATGTTCCCCTCCTCGTCCAAGAAGAGACCAAATCACAACAAAGGCTGCAATCACAACTATACTTATTCTCATCCACCGATATTTTTTATTCTTTTGCAACAATTCTTTTAGAGAATCATTTCTATTCATCTATTTGATTCCTCCAAATAAGCTTTATTTATATATTCCGTACTTTATTTTTATACGCTCCAATTTCTGTATCATTGGTTCTCCAAAGAAAAAAACGCAGATTGCCGCAGTTAAGCCATGCAACAAATCGTAAGGAAGTCCTGTAATGTAAATAGTTTTAATCGCTGTGAGATTTATTCCTGTTACTGATGCTCCCGGAAGCGACATGGATGTGATTAAAGCAGCAATATTCATAATACCACCGTAAATTACAAAGGTGGTGACAAAAGTGAAAAGAGCCATGGTAATCCCGGATACAGGCAATCTTTTTTTCTGTAACACAGTTCCAATTACCAAACCAATTGCTCCAAAGAAGTAAAACCTCCATTGATAGCCGCCTTCATCTGAAGGAATGAAAAGAATGGTTAAATAAGCTACTATTTCCGAAAAAGCAATGGCTAATGTGGGTCCCATAACCACTCTAAATATATTACTGTTTTTAGTCTCTATCGCTTCCTTTATGTTATCTCTGTTAAAAGCCAATCCCGCCAGGAACCCCAATAATCCCCAGCAGAACATTTGCCAAGGAGTCCATGCCCCCTGGCCCATATAAAAATTACATATAAATCTGGAAAGAGCACCTATTAAAAACCCCGCTTCAGGTCCCAATCCGATTCCTGCAATTACTACAAGCGCTGTACCTATGTGAATCGGTAATACCAAATGAAAAATCAGATGCCCCGTTACAACGATGGCGCTCATCATGGCAATAAGAACAATTTCCCTTGCCTTTGGTTTTCTCTTTTCAAATATCATAAAAAAGGGAGCCATGATGGCAATGAGTATTAAAACCGATATGGCCAAATACCATCTCTGTCCAAGGACTACACCCAATCCAATCAAAAGAGGCACAACAAAAATAATTATTATTGTTGAGATTCTAATTCTTCTTTTGATCGCCACTTCATATTGGGTTTGTTTAAGTATGCCTGTGTTCATATCCTTTATATTTCTTTCAGCCACTGACGCACTTCATGGCTCAGAACCAAGTCATCTCGCCATTTTCTGCTTAGTTTATTCGCAGTTGTAGTATAAAAGCTATTGCCTCTAAAGAAATCATGACTGTCTCCAATGGCAGATATTTCTCCATCAAAAAACATGGCACATTGATCCCCATAGGAAGCACAAAAATCGATATCATGACTAACCATAAAAACTGTTGTATCATTCCGGGTAAGCTTTCTTAGAATATCCCCCAGTGTAGTCTTGAAGAAAGGGTCCAATCCCTTTGTGGGCTCATCCAAAAGGAGCAAGGTAGGCTCATATGTCATTACCTTTCCTATTGCAAGCCTTTGCTGCTCACCTCCGGAAAGGTCATATGGATTTGCTTTTTTAAGGTGGCTTATTCCCATTAAATCCAGCATTTCATCTGTTTTACGTATTCTTTCATCCTCCTCCATGCTCATATAAGCCATTCCTTCATACATTTCCTCTTCTACGGTTATTTCCGTAAATAAAGCCTGGGGATTCTGTGGAACCAGTGCCACCTTTTCATCAGAAGAAATAATAATCTTACCTCTCTGAGGATTAATAATTCCAATGATTGCTTTTAGCAAAGTGCTTTTTCCACTACCATTTCCTCCAAGCAAACAATTTAGTCTTCCCCTTGGGATATTTAAATTGAGACCCCTTAATATATCTAATCCATTCTTATCATATCTAAAGAATGCATCTTTAATACTTACAATCGGAGTATTAGGTACCTCTTCATCCTGAGGGCCAACACCTTCTTGAATACTATCTATAGGAATGCTTCTTAGATACTCGTTGTCTTTCTTCTCCAATATCTCATCCAAAAGCATTCTTCCCTCCCTTACGGTTAGAGGTAGATTCTTTTCCGTCACATATTCAGTATCTGCAAATATTCTAATGACATGTGGCATTCCGTTAAACATGTGGTGATTTCTCAAGTCGAGAGCAACCTCTCTGGGACTTCCTTTTGTCTTAACCATGCCTTCATCCAAAACGATAACCTGATCAGCCATAGGAAAGACCTCTTCCAACCTATGTTCCGACAAAATAATAGTTGTCCCAAGATCTCTATTTATTCTATAAACAGTATTCAGAAAATCTGTCGCTGCAATTGGGTCCAATTGTGAAGCCGGTTCATCAAGAATAAGGACTTCAGGTTGCATGGCCATTACTGATGCCAGATTCAATAGTTGCTTTTGTCCTCCTGATAAATCAGCAACATTCATTCTGAACCAGTTTTGAATCCCAAAATAAGAAGCCATTTCCGCAACTCGTCTTTTAATTACCGAATTAGGAAGCCCCAGGTTCTCCAAGCCAAATGCCAATTCGTGCCAAACCTTATCTGTTACCAATTGATTGTCCGGGTTTTGCTGCACATATCCAATTTGTGATGCGCTTAAACTGTCCTCTTGCTCCTCTACTTTTGTTCCATCAATTAATACATCTCCACTTTTGGCACCATAGGGCACCATACTTTTTTTCATGTGTCGCAACAAGGTACTTTTACCACAGCCGGATTTTCCGCATACTAAAATAAATTCTGATTTATTAATCGTCAGATTAATACCCCTAAGGGCTGTATTATTTGAAAGGGGGTATTGGAATGTTAAGTTCTCTATGCGTATTTTTTCCATTTGAAATCTCCATAGAGTTCTGTAATAAGTGGAAGAAATGCCAGTAATGCAAATAGGGGTAATACAATTATACTTAGTAATCCTGTTTCCCCTTCGCTCATTCTTATTTCCGGATAATAATATATTCTCCAGAGGTTTTTATAGTATGCAAATCCTATAGTAATAGTTAACATTAGGATAAACGCAATGGTTAAACCATCCCTATTATCAAATTTAAAAATCCTATAGCTTGTTCTTCCGGGAAGACCATATCCTCTGGCGGCCATAGAATCTGCACTTTCAATAGATGCTTCCAATGACCAGGAGATCAGAATAGATATTTCCTTCGTCTTTTGTTTTATCTTTTCTAAGAATCCCTTTGGATTATCTCTTCCCAGTGAAACCTGTCCAAGTCTTATTTCCTCATATCTTCTTTTCAGCAATGGAACAAATCGAAAAACCATGGAAATGGTTAGCCCTATGACAGGAGCCATTTTCCCAAATACGTCTATCAATTTGTCAGAGGTCATGACCTCTCCAAAGCTTATAAACCATGTTATGACAGTAATAATCATTAAGGCCATTATCGTTCCATATATAAAGGCTTCCAATGTTATTCTGTTGGGTCCTATGAAGAAAAGCACTGTGGCTCCATTATGTGTAAAAAGGCCGTTCATTAGAGTCCCAATTATTAAAACAATAAATGAAATCCCTATAATATTCTTCAATGCTTTTTTTCTTTCTTCGGGATTCTTCTTAATATACAAAGCATAAACTGCTCCACCCAAAAAAGAGATTAACAAAAAGAAAGGCGAATCCGAAAACATGGACAACCCTATTATGGCAGCATAGTATGATACTGTAACCCAGGGATGATAGTCTCTCATATCTGTTTTATATTATCTCATACATATCCTGAGCATCTTCTTTTCTTGGAGATTCAATTACTTCCTTTACCTTTACCGTAATTGAACTATTTCCAAAAGCAATATGAATAATATCACCAAGTTCAATCTCTGTTCCTGCTTTGGCCACTTTATCGTTGACGGATACTCTTCCTCCGTCACAAGCTTCCTTTGCTACAGTTCGTCTCTTAATAAGTCTTGAATTCTTTAAGTATTTATCTAAACGCATAATGCCTCCATGACAATAACATACTTACCCAAGTATATTATACGATTATATGCAGGGTTTACGCAAGGAGTCGAGTCATGATATACTCTATATTGATAGTTATGGATATAATGGGAGGACTTAATATGAGTAAATGTAATATTAACAGTGAAGAAAGAAAATACTCCTTTTATTCGCATAAGGACTGTGAATTCTTCCCCTGTCACAAAACCAATGATCCGGTGAACTTTAATTGTCTTTTCTGTTATTGCCCCCTCTATGCTTTGGGACCGAATTGTGGAGGAAACTATTCATATACCGATTCCGGATTTAAAGATTGCAGCAAATGCATTTTCCCACATGTAAGAAATAATTACGACAAAATTATAGAACGCTATTCAGATATTATTGAAATCGCGGCCAACAAATAGCTACACTACGCAAAGGGACGGCTCTCCATGAGAACCGCCCCTTATTAATTACATTCTATTTTCTGTAATTATTTTTTCTTGTTGACAGCATCCTTCAAAGCCTTACCAGCCTTAAAAGTAACAGCCTTTGAAGCTGGGATCTTGATTGTTTCGCCCGGCTTACGAGGATTTCTACCCTCTCTTGCTTTTCTCTTCTTGGTTTCAAATGTTCCGAAACCAATGAGCTGTACCTTTTCGCCTTTTACCAACTGTGCCTGTACTGTTGCCAGGAATGCATTGATAGCAGCCTCTGCATCCTTCTTTGTGAAGTTCGTCTTTGCTGCTACTGCAGCAACCAATTCAGCTTTATTCATCGTAAATCCTCCTTAAAAATTTAGCACGCCGATTTCTTTATTTCATCCCAGAGTGCGTCCATTTCCTCCAGTGTCATATCTTTCAAATCCCGACCTGACTCTCTGGCCGCATCCTCTATCATACTGAACCTTTGGATAAATTTATCCGTCGCCTTATTTAATGCTGCTTCAGCATCTATTTTAGCGAATCTCGAAACATTTATCACAGAAAAAAGCAAATCACCAAGTTCTTCTTCCATACCCGTATAATTTGCTTCTGTCATTTCTGAACAGAATTCCCCAAATTCTTCCCTTACCTTGTCTATAGCAGGTTCGATATTATCCCAGTCGAAACCTACATCGGCGGCTCTCTTCTGAACCTTCTCACCTCTTATTAAAGCCGGAAGGGATTTGGGAACATCCTTCAGACGTTCTGTATGAGTGATGTTTCCGTGCTCTTTGCTTTTAATATTCTCCCATTTTTCAAGGACTTTGTCAACTGTTTTTGCGTCTCCCGTTGAAAAAACATGGGGATGACGGTTTATCATTTTTTCACAAAGAGCATTAATTACGTCAACTA
The DNA here is from genome assembly GCA_902766915.1 of uncultured Eubacteriales bacterium. Classification (GTDB taxonomy): domain Bacteria; phylum Bacillota; class Clostridia; order Peptostreptococcales; family Anaerovoracaceae; genus Eubacterium_B. The sequence goes on along the minus strand of CACXFN010000039.1, from coordinate 10,804 downwards.
TATCAAATCTGTTTTCACTTCTTGCTATATCCGCATGGAAAATAATCTGCAACAAAACATCTCCTAATTCTTCTCTAAGATTAAGATCATTTTTTCTATTGATTGCCTCAATAACCTCGTAGCATTCTTCAATCATTCCCCGTCTCAGAGACTCATGGGTTTGTTCTATATCCCAGGGGCAATTTGTTCTTAAAACCTTAACCAGTTCAAAAATACGTCTTGATGCCTCTTCCACAGTTACAGAATCATCATAGAGATATTCATACTCTTCTTTTAAGTTAGTTTTATCTATCATCAGTTTGCTCCACTACCATTCTTATATACTTTTCTTAAATATTTTTTACCAGTTTTTAATCACTTTCCTGATTATTCCGTTTAGCTTTTCACCCTTAGGCATTTCTGAAATATCTTCAGGGGTTGCAACCTTTATAGCTATTACCATGATACCGTAAGATATGACACCTACCAGAATTGCAATACATACAGCAAGTTTACTTCCAATAATAATCTCCAAACCCTTATATGAACCAAATGCGCATACCCCCATCACCAGAGATGCTATAACGGGTTTTATGTATATACTCATCAAGTCCATCTTTGCTCCCGTATACTTAATAACTGCTCTTTCGTTCAATACAAAAGCAAATAGATATGCCACCACTGAGCTTGCTGCAGCACCAACAATATTAACAGATTTAATACCCACAAACAAAAAGGTAAGTATTACCTTAATTACAGCACATATGGCTACATGCTTAAGCGGAATAACTTGTTTTCCAATTGCTTGGAGAGCTCCTGTAGATGTTTCGTAAAGGGCCAATGTAACGATGCTAAAGGTCATAACGATAAAGGTAGGTATGGCTTCCATCGCTTCTTCCACCTGGGCTGAATAAAGTAAACTAAGAATAGGTTTGCAAAGCACCAATAAGCCTATCATACACGGAAATGCAATAATTGTTGTAAGCTTGTATCCTGTAGTTATACATCTATCCACATCCTCCATATCCTTTCTGGCAGATGCATGAGCGATAGCAGGAACAATGCTTATTGCTATAGCCTGAATAAGAAACTCGGGCATATTGACCAGGGAATTACAATATCCGCCCATTAATCCATAGAGATATTTTGCCTCATCCTGAGACCATCCTGTTGCAACAAGACGCTTCATAATCACAGTAGCATCAATGGTATACATTATGGGAATAATCTCGGCACCAATTATAATCGGAATGGCTATTGCCAAAACCTTTTTAACTATGGTTACCGTGTCCTCTACAAATTCACTGCCACTCAATATTTCACGATTAAGTCTGCTCCTATACATGACGAAGACTATTATCATGAATATCATAGCAGCAAAGGATCCTGCAGATGCACCAAAGGATGCTCCTGCAGCTGCCTCAGGAAGCCCCCTTGTCAGTAAGATTCTGGTTAAAGCGAATCCCACAATTACCCTTATGCTTTGTTCAATTATTTCTGAAATGGCAGTGGGGTTCATGTTCTGCCTTCCCTGGAAAAACCCTCGGAAGGATGATAGAAGTGGAACAAACAAAAGAGCCGGTGCTATGGATTTAATCGCTTGAGCAGCCAAGGGATTTTCTACATAATTGGCATAGGCATTTGCACCGAAATAACAGATTGCAGCAGAAACTCCTCCCAAGAACATCATCATTCCCAAGGATGTCTTAAGGACCTTCTTCGCATTCAAATATTGTCCTTTTGCATTATTCTCCGATACCAGTTTAGAGATTGCAACAGGGAACCCTGCAGTGGATAAAACCAATAGGACAGCATAAATAACATAGGCTAATGTGTAATAAGAGATACCTACGCTTCCCATCCAGTTTGTCAGAGGTATTTTAAAAATAGCTCCAAGTATCTTAACGAATACGCCGGCAATACCTATTATGGCAGCGCCTTTTACCACGTTTCCGCTTGATCTTATTTGCTGGTCATTTTCATTACTCATTTTTATTTATGTATATTCTTTACTTCTTTCTTTTCGATTAATCAATTAATTGAAGGAATTACAGTCTGGATAATATATCATTTACCGCTCTATTCGTTCCCTTGATAACGTCATCCATGTCAATTGTGGGGAATTCACCATCCCTATAAACGCATTCACCATCCACCAAGGTCATATAAATATCGCTATCTGTTGCAGAAAGTACTATGTTGTTAACCATATCATGAACCGGCTGCATATTTGGAGAATTCTTCTTAAGTAGTATAAGATCGGCCTTAAATCCTTCTTTTACAAGTCCGGTATCATTTCTTACCTGGGATATTGCCCCATTTCTTGTTGCCATTAGGAGTGCTTCCCTTGGAGAAATGATAGTAGGATCTCTATGAAGCACCTTTGTAAGAAGCATCATTGTCTTCATTTCTTCAAACATGGAAAGATTGTTATTGCTGGCGACGCTGTCCGTACCTATAGCCACCCTAACACCACCATCCAGTAGTTTTTTAACATCGCATATTCCACTTGCAAGTTTAAGATTACTTACTGGATTAGTCGCAACAATTACATTATTCTCACTTAGTATTTTGATGTCATCATCTTCCACCCACACTGAATGGGCTGCCACAGTCGGAACACGGAAAAGGCCTGCGTCATACAAATACTTGGCCGGGGTCTTGCCATTATGTCTGAGTTTACATTCCTCGTGCTCTACCTGTGTTTCCGAAAGATGGACGTGCATTCTTATTCCCAATTCTTCAGTCAAGTTTGATAAGGAAATAGCAGTTTCCTCATTGGATGTATATTCAGCATGGAGTGCACCATCTATTAGAATTCTTCCGTTTTCTGTACCATGATACTTTGATACTACATCCTTCATTTCCTCTACAGAAGGCAACTCATCAAAGGGAATTCCCTCCGGATTTGCGATGGCTCGAGACACATTAACCTTGCCCTTTGATTCCTTAACCGCTGCTACCATAGCATCAATGAAATAATACATATCATTGGTTGATACTATTCCATACTTAAATGACTCAGCCATAGAAAGCAAGGTTCCATAATAAACCGCCTCGTCAGTAAGTTTATCTTCAAAGGGGAAAATCTTAGTGAAAAGCCAGTCCTGCAAATTCATGTTTTCCCCATATCCTCTCATAAGCGACATGGGTGAGTGACCATGGGAATTGAAAAACGCAGGCATGAGAAGATAATTGCTCCCATCCATTATCTCATGGTCTTCCATGATTTCTTCACTATGCAGATTGTGTTCAGATTCTTTCTCTGCACTCTCTATTTTTTTAATTCGATCTTCGGAGATATATACATTGACATTGTCTTGGATTTCTATATTCTCCGTTAGTATTGATACATTTTTAATAATCATAGGCATATTATATCACATATTCATTATCTTAAGAGCATTTATGGCATCGTCCAGTTTTGTCATGGACTTGGTTGTTAATGCGAAGTAAGGTTCCTTACCTCCATGAAACAAAATATTATTCCCAAACTCTTCGTTTAGTTTCATAACTGTATAAGGAGATATTAAAGATTCACCTCCATTGGTAGTACCTTCTTCTCCCTTAATGTCAGAAGGCAGTGTTAAATATAGTTTATTGTTTTGTTCATGAATTCTGCTTAGATGTGTTTTCTCCGCTAGAGTTCTTATGATGGATATTTTAATTAGATTCATTGTTTCCTTAGGAATCTCTCCGAATCTATCCATTAGTTCGTCCATTACATCCTCTGCATCCTCACTTGATGTAATATCTGCGATTCGCTTATACATAGCCAGTTTAATGCTTTCATCCTCTATATACCATGAAGGAATATTGGCAGCAGATTTAAGTTCCACGGTGAAGTCTTCTCTCTTTTCGTGCACTTCTTCACCCCTGGCCTTTTTAGCAGCTTCCTCCACCAAACGGGCATACATCTCATATCCAACATCCATCATATGTCCGCTTTGCTCTGCACCCAGAACATTTCCCGCACCACGCAATTCCATATCCCTCATGGCGATTTTAAATCCGGCACCAAACTCTGTAAATTCCTTTATGGCCCTTAATCTTTTTTCTGCAACCTCAGTCAGAACCTTTTCCTTTTGATACATCAAATATGCATAGGCGATTTTATTGGACCTGCCGACTCTTCCTCTCAGCTGATATAGCTGGGAAAGCCCACATTTATCGGATTCCAAAACGATTAACGTATTGGCGTTTGGAATATCCAAACCGGATTCCACGATAGTTGTTGCAACTAAAACATCCGTCTCGCCTGAAACAAATTGGCGCATTACCTCCTCTAAGGAGTTTTCATTCATTTGTCCATGTCCTACGGATACCTTTGCCTCTGGAACCAGTTCTTTTATTTTATTGGCAAGAGTTATTATTCCTCTTACTCTGTTATATACAACGAATACCTGACCGCCCCTATCTAATTCCCTGTTAATGACCTCTCTGATTAAATCGTCATCCTGTTCCATTACATAGGTTTGTACCGGGTATCGTTCTTCCGGTGGTTCCGATATTAAACTCATATCCCTTATTCCCGTTAGTGACATATTTAATGTTCTTGGAATAGGAGTAGCTGAAAGGGTAAGCACATCTACACCTGCTTTTAGGTGCTTTAGACTCTCCTTATGGGCAACACCAAATCTCTGTTCCTCGTCCACTACCAATAGGCCCAAATCTTTGAACTTTACATCCTTAGAAAGAATTCTATGGGTTCCTATCACCAGATCCACCTTACCCTGTGCAATCTTTTCTGCTATTATTTTTAAATCCTTTTCCGATCTAAACCTGGACATTAACTCCACAGTGAATGGATAATCCTTAAGCCTATCTTTTAATGTATCAAAATGTTGACTTGCAAGAATTGTGGTGGGAACCAACATGGCTGCTTGCTTACCCTCTATTAAGCATTTAAAAATCGCCCTGGCAGCAACCTCAGTCTTACCGTAGCCTACATCCCCACAGAGAAGTCTATCCATGGGTTCTTCCTTTTCCATGTCGATTTTTATTTCTTCAATTGATCTTAATTGATCCGGAGTTTCTTCGTAGGGAAAAGCATTTTCAAAATCAGCCTGCCATACAGTATCTTCAGAAAAAGCATAACCTTGCTCTGCTTTTCTTTTTGCATAAAGCTCTATTAACTCATCGGTCATCTCCGCAACAGCTTTTCGTGCTCTTTGCTTAGTTCTTCTCCACTCATCCGAGCCCAATTTATTAATCTTAGGGGACTTGCCTTCCGAACCGATGTATTTCTGAACCACATCCATCTGTTCCACCGGAACATAAAGAATTCCATGCCCTTTGTATCTAATTTTTATATAGTCCCTAATTACTCCTTGATCGTTTAATTCTTCTATACCTTGGAATACCCCAATACCATGATTGTCGTGAACCACATATTCACCCTTATGGAGTTCGGTAAAGGTTTGTATAGCCTTTCCCTTTGAAGCAGCTTTGTGGCGTCTCTTTTTACCGGATATTTTGGAATTATCGAAGATATCTCCGTCACTTATATAACAAAGCTTCTTATCTGGAATTATCATTCCGGAACCTAAATAACCGGCTTTTACAGAAGCATATCCATCAAGATCTTCCTCCCTTAAAAAATCCGTCAGAGACTCTACTCTCCCCGGTGCGGAAGCGGAAATAATAATATGATAACTCTGTTCAGCGAGTTTTCTTATATCTCTTGATAGAATATCCATATGCCCATTGTATTTGGTGACGGGCTGTGATTTAAAACCTACTATTTCCGAAAGAGAATTAAATCCCTTAATCATCTTTGCAAATGGTTGAAGGAAATATAATATAGATTCTTTGTCTCCCTTTTGATTTAAGCCTGTGTTTTCCTTAAATCTATTATAAAGATTGTTCAAATCCGCAGGACCGGTTATAAGACTTCCTTCGGCCTTGGAGGCCTGACCCTTTTCTACCAGATAATCAAGGTCATTCCAAAGTTCATTATACCTTAGTTCCAATGACTCATTTATCCTATCCGGATCCTCTACAAAGATTTTTCCCGATAGCATGAAATCCCAAATATAGCTGAATTCTCCACTCTTTAAATCTTCATCATTCAGTTCATCTTCTTTTTTTAGCAAGGCAGGAGTGATTTCCAAACTCTGCCTATTCTCTACGCTTCTCTGACTTTCAACATCAAAGGACCTAAGGCTATCTACCTCATCACCAAAAAACTCAATTCTATAGGGCTCATCATTATCGGGAGTAAATATATCCAAAATTCCACCCCTTACAGAAAACTGTCCCGGTGAAAAAACTGTATCGGTCCTCTCATATCCCAATAAGGTTAGAGACTCTTTCAATCCATCAAGAGATATTTCTTTACCCACTGATATTTGAATCCGATTATTCTCATACTCTTTAAGCTGGGGCAAACGTTTTATGGCGCCGGAAGCCGTTGCTATTACAATCAGGTTCTCATTGGTTCTAATAGCCTTTAGTACTTTTGCTCTTTCTATCTCCTGGTCTTGGTTTTTAGCTTCATATTTTAAAAACACTTCCTCATCAGGAGGAAGTATCATTATTTCTCTATCACAAAAAAAGGAAAGATCCTCTGCTAATCTTTCGGATCTTACCCTGCCTGGCACTATAATAAGGGCTTGTTCATTTTGGTTTAAATAATTTGCTATCAGATATGCAGAGGCAGAGCCTCCCGCACCATTGATTGCTATAACTTTACTGGACATCCGATTCTTAAGATTCTCCCTTCTCCTCGGATTTTAATTCCTCAGTGGTTTCCCTTTTATCTTTAGCCACTTCCAATACGGTTTTTGGCTTATGGTTCTTTTTATTATAACGATTCATGGAAGCGTCTATTCCCTTCTCTATATAACAAATAATGGCTTCCACTGCATTATCACATGCCTCTTCCAAAGGTTTAACTTCATCTCCGGAAAAGCCTCCCAATACGTAGTCAATTATATCGTCACTCTTATTTTCTTTTCCAATACCTATTCTGATTCTGGGAAAATGATCATCCATCAAATGATAAACAATTGACTTCATTCCATTATGGGTTCCGGCACTTCCTCCCATTCTGATTCTGATATCGCCTATTGGAATATCAATGTCATCATATATGACCAGAAGATTACTCAATTGAACTTTATAAAACCTGAGAGCCTCTCTAATAGCCTCACCGCTATTATTCATGAAGGTCTGAGGCTTCAGAAAAACAACCTTTTCCCCGGAAACAACACCTTCTCCTATCAGGGACTTAAATTTGCTTTTTTTGATTTCTATTCCACATTTTTCAGCCAGTCTGTCTATTGTAATAAACCCCAGATTGTGTCTGGTATTCTCATATTTTCTTCCGGGATTTCCAAGACCGGCTATAATATACATTCATTCCTCCAGTTTGATGTTCGTCTGTTCTTACAGAATTCTTGGCGTATCAAAAAGTTTACTTATAGATCCATTTGTGAATACTCTTGTCATGGCTTCCGCAAAAAGTGGCGCAACTGAAATCGTACTAATTTTTTCTATCATTTTATCTTCCGGAATAGGAATCGTATTTAAAATCACTAATTCGCTGATTTCAGATTTTTCGATTCTATCAATTGCAGGTCCTGAAAGCACCGGATGAGTGGCACAGGCAAAAACGTCCTTTGCTCCCATTTCCTTGATGGCGTTTGCCGCATTGGTAATGGTACCTGCTGTATCAATCATGTCATCGATGATTATACAATTGTTCCCTTCAATCTCACCAATAACATTCATGACCTCACTTTTATTTGGTTCCGGTCTTCTCTTATCCACAATGGCGATTGGGCAATTCAGGTATTCTGCCATATTTCTTGCTCTTGTAACGCTCCCGTGATCCGGAGAAACCACACAGAGATTATCAAGGTTTTTTTCTTTAAAATATCTAGCAAGTATAGGCATTCCCACCAGGTGGTCCACAGGTATATCAAAGTATCCCTGAATCTGATTTGCATGAAGATCCATGGTTACAACTCTATCTGCACCGGCCGCTGTTATGAGATTAGCAACAAGTTTAGCTGTAATTGGATCTCTTGCCTTTGCCTTTCTATCCTGTCTGGCATATCCATAATAAGGAATAACGGCATTTATTCTTCCGGCAGAAGCTCTTCTTACAGCATCTATCATAACCAAAAGTTCCATCAGATTATCGTTCACAGGATTACATGTGGGTTGAACTATGTATACATCAATTCCCCTGACAGTTTCCCATAAGTTTACGGATATTTCACCATCGCTGAATTTTGTAACTGTAGCTTTACCTAAGGGCTTTCCCATTATAGAGGCTATTTCCTCAGCCAATTGTATATGTGAATTACCGGCAAAAACTTTGTAATCTGTGAACACACCATTTTTCATCAGTACTTACCTCACTATTCCATTATCAGCTTTCCGACTTTATAAATATCCCCGGCACCCATTGTAATTACCAGGTCCCCTCCTTCTGCTTCATTTTTAATTTTCTTAGCCAGCTCTTCAAAATCAGGTATATAGTACACTTCCTTATCCGGATATATTTCTTTAATTCTATCTGCCAGAGCCTTTGATGAAACATTGTGTATATTTCTTTCTCTTGCAGCATATATTTCTACCAATATCAAAATATCTGTCTGCTCAAAGGATTCTGCAAATTCATCAAATAGCGCCAATGTCCTGGTATATGTATGTGGTTGATACAGGCACCACAATCTGTTATGAGGAAGTTTGGCCGCAGCAGAGAGGGTTGCTTTTATCTCTGTGGGGTGATGAGCATAATCATCCACCAATAAAACTCCCTTTTCAGTCTTTCCTATTACATCGAATCTCCTTTGGGTTCCATGGTACTGTTTTAGAGTCTCGATAATGGTCACAGGATTAACACCCAGCTCATGGCAACAGGCGAATGCTGCTCCTGCATTAAGTATATTATGTTCTCCGGGAACACTTAGTAGAACTCTACCCAAATGATCTCCGTCATGAACTACATCAAAGGATGGCATTCCATCCTGTTCAAATCTTATATCCTGAATACAGTAGGTGGAATTTGAATTATATCCATAGGTTACAACATTGGGTCTATCCTTGATAACTCTGTTAACAAAAGGATTGGCATCATAGGCTATGATGGTTCCTCCGGGTCTCACGTTTTCTGTAAACCTGTCAAAAGAATTAACAATGTGGTCAATATCCTTGAAATAATCCAAATGATCCGAATCAATATTAAGTATCACTTCAATTTCAGGTCTTAGTTCCAAAAAACTGTCTCTATACTCACAGGCTTCAGTAACAAAGTAGTCTCCACTTCCCACTTTATAATTACCACCTATTTCGTCCAAATTTCCTCCCACCAATATAGTGGGATCATACTTGGCTGCTTCCAAAATAAGTGAAACCATTGATGTTGTGGTGGTTTTACCATGAGTTCCACTTATGGCAATGCTATCCTGAAATTCATCCATTAAAATACCCAGAACTTCTGCTCTGGATGCTAAAGGTATGTTTTTTTCTTTTGCTCTTTTTATCTCTGGGTTTTCCTCTGCTATGGCTGCAGAATAGATAATTAAATCCGCATCTTCTACGTTTTCAGCTTTATGCTCCAGGAAAATCTTAGCACCATGGCTACGAAGCTTTTCGGTTATTTCCGACTCATTCATATCTGAGCCTGATACCTTGTATCCTCTGGATAGCAAAATCTCAGCAATTCCTGAAAGACCTATACCACCAATGCCTATACAATGGATATTGCTGTGATCAGCAAGATTTATCATTTTGAATGGACCTCCATCTTGATGTTTTATACAAATGGTATTATAACACATTATATTGGGATTGTCTTTTATTCTTTGACATTGTTATTTGTTCCATCAATTCTTTTCTTTAAGAATTGATTTTTTTTATTTGTTTCTATCATATTATCATTATATATAGAACAATAATGATTATTTATTGTAAAATTTACTAAAACGAAAAGGATTGCCAAAAGTGTATTTTGTAAAAATTACAAACTTTGATGTTTGATATATAAATGTGTATATACCACTTGAATGTTATTGCCTTTTTTAAATTTATAAAGTATAATAAACCCTGTTCAGATTAAAAATGCATAATAATGCAAAGAAAGGTGAAAAAGAATGGATATTACCGACGTTCGCATCCGTAAGATTAGTGATGACGGAAAAATGAAAGCAGTAGCCTCTGTAACCTTTGATGATGAATTCGTTGTACATGATATCAAGGTTATCGATGGTCAGAATGGTCTCTTTGTCGCTATGCCAAGCCGTAAGATGGGAGAAGGCGATTTCAGAGATATTGCTCATCCATTGGTTTCTGAAATGCGTAATCGCATAAAGGATGCAATCTTTGCGGCATACGACAAATTGCTTGCCGAAGAAAGTGTTGACTCAGCAGAAGCACCCACCGAACTGTAATTATGACAGTTTGACGTTAAGTATTACTGCAGACAACAAAACTAAGCAGACGTTATCGTCTGCTTTATGTTTTAGATGAACCAAAATTGTATAACTGCATAATTAAAGGTATAATTATGAGCAATATTGATAATCCGGAATATGATATTTGCCTATGCCGTAAACTTAAAGTTAAGGATGTTATGGAGATTGTAAAAAATAACAAAATCTCTACCCTTAAAGAGCTTTGTGAAATTGGCAAAATAGGCGATAAGTGTGGTGGATGCAGAGAAGAATTAGAGGAACTTCTAAAAATAATAGTTGACTTTTAGTCCACCTTTTGATAGTATATTTTTTGCAGTGTTTCTGCGGTGCGTGGCGGTGTAGCTTAGTTGGCTAGAGCGTCCGGTTCATACCCGGAAGGTCGGTGGTTCGACTCCACT
>CACXFN010000038.1 GCA_902766915.1 uncultured Eubacteriales bacterium | reverse complement strand
TAAATCCTTGCCACTCCTGATGCCCGTGCTGCTTCAGCTACAGCATTTGCCACCGAAGGTCCTACCCGTTTATCAAAGGCCGCAGGGATGATGTAATCTGCAGATAGTTCCTCGTCAGAAACCAGGTCTGCAAGAGCTTTAGCAGCAGCCATCTTCATCTCCTCGTTAATATCAGATGCTCTTACGTCGAATGAACCCCTGAAGATTCCAGGGAAGGCAAGCACATTGTTGATTTGGTTGGGGTAATCACTTCTTCCTGTGGCGATTACTGCGGCGCCGCCTGCTCTTGCATCGTCGGGGAATATCTCCGGAGTCGGATTTGCACAAGCAAAGACAATCGCATCCTTAGCCATAGATCTGACCATTTCTGTTGTAAGAGTACCGGGAGCGGAAACTCCGATAAACACATCGGCCCCCTTGATAACGTCTGCCAATGTTCCTGTTTCCTTCTGAAGATTTGTTTCCTTGGCCATCTCTTCTTTGATCCAGTTCAGTCCTTCTCTGCCTTCATAGATGACTCCCATGCTGTCTGTCATAATGATGTTATTAAAGCCGGCGGATAGAAGGAGTTTTACTATGGCTATTGCCGCAGCTCCTGCGCCTGATGTTACGATTTTTACATCTTCTTTCTTCTTCCCTACAACCTTAAGGGCATTCATAAGTCCGGCAAGAGTAATGACGGCGGTGCCGTGCTGATCGTCATGGAAAATTGGAATATCACATTGCTCTTTAAGTTTTCTCTCGATTTCGAAGCAACGAGGGGCAGCGATATCTTCCAGGTTGATTCCGCCGAAGCTTCCGGAAATGTTGTAAACAGTCCTAACAAAGTCATCCACATCCTTAGTCTTAATGCAGAGGGGGAGAGCGTCTACATCACCGAAGGCTTTAAACAAAACACATTTTCCCTCCATAACCGGCATACCTGCTTCAGGACCGATGTCGCCGAGCCCGAGGACGGCACTTCCGTCGGTAATTACTGCGCATAGGTTGTGGCGTCTGGTGAGGTCATAGGATTTATTTATATCCTTTTGGATTTCAAGGCATGGTTGTGCGACGCCGGGAGTGTAAGCAAGGCTGAGATCTTCTTTGCTTTCCACCGGAACGGTTGCAACAACTTCGATTTTCCCCTTCCACTCCTCGTGAAGTCTTAAGGATTCTTTTGCATAGTCCATATAATATTCCTCCTATAAATCGGCATAAATCGTGATAGTAAGGCAGATGCGGGTTCGTGATAGTAAGAGCAGATACTGGTTCGAATATTGACAAAGGAAAACTAGGAAGTGCAATAAATTAGTTTATTTGAACAGTAAGGCTGCAATATCTTCCGTGGTTATTCCTCCGAAATAATTCTGGATTCTGAATTGTGAAAGCGTATCAATTATGGGGTCTCTCCTAAAGGGGAGGCCTTTTAAACTGTTGGTGATTTCGGCCATGTCGGTGGTGGCGAGAAAATCTCCATAGAAAACGATATCTTTTATGAGGCCTCCTTTTTCCACGTCCACGCGGGCTTCCAAGGAACCGCCATCAAATCTTCTTTTGTTGGAGTAGGTGAATTTGGGAGAAGTGCCGTAATTCCATTCCCAGGTCGAATACTTTTCGTCTCTTAGATTTTCAATCTCAGCTATTTCTGATGCGGAGAGGGGGATTGCGTTTTGATTGGAATCGCCCACGAGGAACCTAATGATATAGTCCTTGAATTCCGGAAGAGTCATATCTTCCCTCAGGAAATCGCGAATGTCTCCTATTCTGCTTTTAACAGACCGAGAGGCCTTTCCCTTAAATTTATCTGCATCGACATTAAGGGCATTTGCTACTACGTCCGCATTGGAATCAAAGAGCAGAGTGCCGTGGAAGAGGATTCTGCCGTTTAGAATACGCTGAGCAGTTCCTGAGACTTTTCTTCCGCTGACAAGGATATCGTTTCGTCCCGATGCTTCCGCATCAAGGCCAAGGCTTAAAAGTGCTTTTACGATTGGCTCAGCGAATTTGGATATTACCACCTGTTCGGCTTTGTCGATATCTGTTATGAAGGAGTAGTTAAGGTTTCCCAGGTCATGATAGACTGCGCCACCTCCCGTTATGCGGCGAACAACACTAATGTGATGCTGATCCACAAAGCCTCTGTTGATTTCCGCTTCTGTATTCTGGTTTAGACCTATGATGATTGCATTGTCGTTTTGCCACAGCATAAGAATTTCGCCTTCGGTATGATGGCGAAGAATATACTCCTCAAAAGCCAGATTGTAGGTGGGATCCAGGGATCCTGTTTCAAAATACTTCATAATGTAGTCATTATAAAATAGATGTGAAGGAATAGGAAGCATAATAAGGTGCAATTAATTATAATCCCATGTAGGAAATGTTAGCTTTGATATTGTCATTAACAAGATTGAAGACACTGTATTAGAAATCTATACTGACGATAATTAATGTCGATTAATCAGAAACTGTGGACATTTGGCAAAAACGTGCGAATGTCCATGGTCAAAGAGTAAAAAAAGCCTTTTGTCCACACTTTTGCAAAGATAGAAGCAAACGCAGCAAATTCCAATCTATGGAGGTGAGTTCTGCAGAATAATTTAAGCGAAACCCACCAAATGTTAAAAAGCGTTGCTTGATTTTTATATAAATCAAAGATTATCATAAACGTATAATAGGCAAAATTGATAATCTTTGGGAGGCAACATGCTAAACGACAATATAAGGTCTATCAGAAAGAACAAAGGATTCACGCAGGAGGAATTGGCCGTAAGGCTTAATGTCACGAGGCAAACTCTGTCGAAATGGGAGCGTGGTGCTTCTGTGCCGGATGCCTTGCTACTGTCAAGGATGGCGGATATTCTTGATGTCAAAGTGACGGATTTTTTGGGTGATGAGATACCCGAGATTGAAGATAAGAGTGGGATTGCGGAGCAGTTGGCAAGGATAAATGAACAACTTGTTGTTAGAAACAAG
>CACXFN010000037.1 GCA_902766915.1 uncultured Eubacteriales bacterium | reverse complement strand
TTCATACCTGCAAGATAGAATCCATTAACCATGAACATGCTTTTATATAGTTCTAAGTACATCCGATACTTATTAATGCTTTTTACGACATTATCACATTCATTAATTGGAGATTCTGACCACGCATCGGATTTATATAAATCAACGCCCAATTCCCTAGCAATCGAACGATCTAAATCTCTCAATTCAACAGTTAGCATACTACTTGTTATTCTGTTTTCGCATCTATCAATTGCCTTTTCATATAGAGATAATGTTTCACCGTAATCCTGCTCTTTTTTACACAATCTATTATTACGATCAATTAGTATCCCAATATCTTTTATATACATTGCAGGAATACTTTCATCTCGATCTATTTCCACCATTTTGGGCAAGCATGATGCATTAATAATATCATTCTCTGGCATCTTTCCAGTCAAACCTAAATAAGAATACCTATTTGCTTTTTTGACCCATTCATCAGGATTATACAGTTGAAGAATTTTTTGGTCTTTATCATTGGTTTGAGTTTTTCCCTTATTATTTATAATCTCACGAATCTTGGTAAATCCTAATATACATTCACTATAGCATTGTGCAATTAGGTGTCCTAGATGCTTTGTTGTCTCTGGATCAAGAGTATCGGATTTCTTCAATCCTTCATAATATGTTTCTGCTTCTCTTGCTGCGTTTTCGAAAACGTCAATGCTATCTTTCCATCCATCTTCAGCTTTACTATATTTTTTCTCCTGGCAGGAAAACCCCTTATAGAACATAGCCACAAGACGTATATATCCTAACAATTTCTCCTGCTCATTTGTGGCATCCCTTCTCAATAGTTCAATTATCTCTAGTGAATCTTTACTTAATTCATGTCTTCTATCAGGATTAGTCCTTTCATTATGCAATAAAACGACTTCTCGTAATTTGGATAAGAGTATATGATAGTTTCTAATATCCACATAACTCCTTTCCATTAATTCTACAGCCAAAACTCCAGGGGGACCATTATTATCTATATTAAGATTAAGTGCTTCTGATAGTTTTAGAAGATATGGATCATCTGCACTCTCTTGTAATAGTTTAATCATCTCTTCTATGCTTTTACTCTTAACATCCAAATTCTGGCTCTTTATATCATCAAGGGTTTTCTGGGCTTCATCAAGCCTTTTTTCCATGTTACTAAGGTCATCCTTTGTAATAGTGTTTAAGATGCTAAGGCCAGCCCAAGTACCAATAACCAAAGTTAAGAGGCCAATAAGATTTCCTTCAAGAATACTTATTTCTAATTTTCCAAAGATACCATAGAAGAATGTCCCTAATGCAATAATCACACTTACTGCAATAGGTGTAAGTGTAGCAACCCACTTTAGACATCTATGATTCTGTTTTTTCTGTTTTTTCTTGCTTTTATCCATTTCCTTCTTGCCTCCATTGTTCTGTTATCCAGTTTGTTGTAGACAAAAGTCTTTATTATTTTAAATATATGCTTTGTTACTCATTACGATTAAATGCTACCAAATTATCCATTTCTGACTTAGTTTTATGGTATAAATCATCATATTCTTTTTCACCTTGCATAAGTCGATATGCCGATAAGCATCGCTCCATTTCATCTATATCAACATTAAATCCTAATGAATGTTTATATAATTCATTTCTTGCTTTCCATATGTAATAATAAGACTTATTTGGATAAGCGGAATGAAGCCTCTCAAGAATCACGCTAAAATCTTTATAATACTTTTCACAGCTTGACATGTCAGACTCAAGTTCTTTCTGAATAAGCCTATCTAATGCTGACATAATTACATAATATGTACTATAATGAGTATTTCCTTCACTGCATTCTAAAGCTTTCATATACCATTTCAAAGACGTATCTAACCTACTTGGATTCCTATTAGTGACTCGCTCTATTACTACACCCATATTTTTGAGATAAATCTCCGATTCAGATTTAATGTTAACGCTTTCAGGTGTAATGCTTTCATCAAAAGCGATTTGAGTAGAACTACCAGCCACTGCTATCATGCCATATTTCGTTGCAAAGGTAATCCATTCGTCATTTACTAAGTCGAATTTCTTATCTTTAATATACATCATAATGACCTCACTATAGCATTGACTTATCGCATTAGCAAAATACTTCTTATGGTTTTCATCAAGATCATTAATATTATTAAACAATTCTATAAAACGACCTCCTACTTGCAGAAATAATTCCTCCTTTTCCTTCCTATACAACAAATATGCCTCAATAAAACTTACCTCTGCAATTAGAAAATCCAGCATTTGTCGTACTTCACCTTCTATTGCTTCGCTTAGCAGTGATTCTAAAGTACCTATAGTTGTCCTACAAACCTCCAAACGCTTCTTTTCGTGTATCCCTATGTCATTCCATTCATTAAGGGTGCAAACACTAGCAATAGCATAATGAACTCTCATAACAAAATCATCATCACACTTCATTAAGGCTTTAGCTAATTCACCCGGAACTCCATACAAATTGAAATCCATTTTCTCTGCTATTCTTTTATAATAACTGTTCCCACGCGATGTAAGTATTCTGTGTGATATATCCCTAATATTCTGTCGGATTAGCGCAGTCTTCTCTTGCCTCAAAGCTTCAATTTGTCTTCCACTCTCATCTACTAATTCATCAAGTCGATTAACTTCATTTCTATCAATCGCATTCACTATATTAAGGGCAGCCCATGTCCCAATGGATAATCCTATTGCACCAACTAAATCTGAGACTAATATCGTTTCCAAATTCACGTCATTTTTAATCATCCAAACGGTAATGAATGCTATTAATACACTAGCTATAGATGGAATTAAAAATGCTGCCGCTTTTAGCCATTGATAAATAGTCATTTTACTTCTATCCACTTCATTCTCCTTACCTATGCAGATTGCATCAACATATGTCATGTGATAATCAAAAAACAACATACCTTAGACAGGTGACCATTCTCTATGGTTTCTGCTTTTTTTATCCAAC
>CACXFN010000036.1 GCA_902766915.1 uncultured Eubacteriales bacterium | reverse complement strand
TTTTATTTATTAAAGTATGAACAAATCCACGGGGAAAAAGAGATTATTTGAGATAGTCGAAATTGGTAATATGTCTGATACCATCAGCAGAGGTTTCGACTATCTTATGGTTATAGCAATACTACTTAATGTTATTGCTATGTATTTGGAGACCTTCGAAGCGATGCAAAAATACAACACCATCTTGGTTGTTGTAGAGGTTGTGACGGTTACTATTTTCATTGTGGAATATATTCTAAGAATATATACCGCTGAGTATTTGTATCCAGAGGTGCCCAGAGGGAAGGCAATTGTAAAGTTTATGTTGTCCTTCGAAGGGTTAATAGAACTCCTGACTATCATACCCGCCTTCTTCCTAAGCGGTTTTGCTGCATTTCGAATTCTCAGAGTGGCAAGAATCCTAAGACTTTTCCGAGTCAATAATTACATGGACTCCTTTAATGTAATTGCCAGTGTCTTAATAGAAAAAAAGAATCAGATTCTGTCATCTTTATTTATCGTACTAACTCTCATGTTGGCTTCATCTCTTTGTATGTATAGTGTGGAGCATGAAGCTCAACCGGAGTATTTTAAAAATGCATTTTCCGGAATCTGGTGGAGTATGTCTACTCTACTGACAATAGGATATGGAGATATTAGTCCTGTTACAACCTTGGGGAGAGCGATGGCAATAGTGATTTCTTTCCTTGGAGTTGGCGCGGTGGCTATACCTACAGGTATTATTTCTGCAGGATTTGTTGAGCAGTACACGCAGGCACAACACAGCAAAATAATGCTGGATGACGTTCATCTTCACACCTTGGAAGTGGGGATTGATAGCGCTTGGATAGGGCGAACGGCTGCGGATTTATTGGAAAAGGAAAATGTGGTTCTAATCGTCGCCAGAAGGGGAGACGTTACAATTGTCCCGAATTCAACCTACCGCATTGAACAGGATGATGAGTTGGTAATCTATCATACAGACCGATTGTTGATACAGTAGAATCTTTAATCCAAATCACCAAGAGCGTCTAATCCTGACAGCTCCCCGGGTTTGGAGTCCCCGTGTTTTACACCTATCATAGTTATAATAGCGGAAGCTGCAAAGATGGCTGCATATGGGAACAAAACAGTCATCCCAAGTTTGTCCATGAGAAAACCGGAGAATATAGGTGTTATTACCTGTGCTGCCATGGATGCAGTATAGTAGAATCCGGTGAACTTTCCTACATCTCCCTCCGAGCACATTTCTACAACCATAGGGAAGGAATTGACGTTTATGGTTGCCCATCCAATTCCGGCCAGAGCGAACATACAGTTCATTAGAATAGTAGGACTGGATGATCTCAATGTTGCCGCTACACCAAAGGATGTGGCAAGCATTATAACTCCTGCAATAATTGTTTTCTTTCGACCAATCTTTGAGGAAACAATACCAACAGGAAGATAGGAAATAATTGCGGCTACTTGAGCGATTATCAAAGTTAGATTGTAGTCTTTGTGAAGAATGGTGCTTGCATATACGGAGTATTTTGATGTGACAGCATTGTATCCCATGAACCAGAGAACAATTGAAGCCAGAATTAGAGCCATGGATCGCCATTCCGCAGGACTTAGCTTTCTTCCGATTGCGGGTGTTATCTGTCTGGAACCATCCTGGTTATTGGTATCTACCGCATCCTGATCCCAATCGGTGAGGCCTAATCTTAAGCTTTCTTCGTGCATGTCCCTAACATATTTAGGTTCATTAACAGTGAGCCTGAATAGGATTAAGGATAGAATCATGACTCCGCCTATTACCATGAAGTATGAAAAATAGCTCATTAAGGAGTTTTTAAGTGAGCTTGTTCCAAACACTATTCCCAGGGCAAGAACCAATATGCCTCCTGCAGAACCCATTAAATTTATAATTGCATTTGCCTTTGATCTAAGAGGTTTAATGGTTACATCAGGCATCAAGGCTACCGCCGGAGAACGGAAGGTAGACATGGCTACCAATGTTATGAGTAGGAATGCAATAAAAAGAATCAAATTCCGCGGATTATTTGAAGTGATATCTTTGATAACCGCTTGCCTTGCGGGAACCACGTATTTAGTATAGTCAGGATTGGTTATAGTTGCTGCTCCTGAAGAGTTGCCGCTGGGGATGGTACTTTTTATATTAATGAATTCGCTTTCGGTGAAGTGGTCGGATAAAATGATTTTATCTCCATCCGGGGTTAGCAATTCTTCATGGGCTTTTTCTGAATAGATTTTAGATAGAGCCGCCTGATCATCTATGGTAGAAACCTCGGAAATTTGTTTTAATTGAGCTCCATCTATAAGGGAGAGAATGATGAACGCGATTACAGCGATTATGGTTCCAATCACAATGAATGGTGTTCTGCGTCCTCTGGGACTTTTGCATTTATCTGAAATCGCACCAAAGAGAGGGAGCAAAAAAAGTGCTAAAATATTATCCAATGCCATTATCGCGCCGGAGATGGTTTGTGACAAGCCAAACTTGTTGGTCAATATAAGTGGAATGGTATTGTCATATGCCTGCCAAAAGGCGCATATGAGAAAAAAAGCGAATCCAACAAAAATCGTGCGCTTATAATTTAGTTTCATGTGGCAATGAATCCTCCGATTATTTAATCACGCTAACACAATAACAAGGATATTGTACTATAAATTGAACAGATATCAAAGAAAAAGTGTATATACAGGTAGAATGGTATAGTAACACTTGCTATGGTAAGGTAGCACGGCATACTTGGAGATGTTTTAGAATTGATAGTAAATTGATAGATATTACAAAGTATATTTGAAGCATGACACTAAAAATATTACTGCTATTATTAATAATTTTTGTGCTGATCCTAATTTTCTTAGGTATTTTGGTTGCGCCCGAAAGAGCAAGTAAAGCCATGAAGGCTCCTTTTGAAAATAGGTTTTTTGCTCATAGAGGTCTCCATACAATGGATAATACTATTCCGGAAAACACTGTTGCAGCCTTTGAAAGGGCCTGTGTTGCGGGATATGGAATAGAACTTGATGTTAGAATAACTAAGGATGAAGAGGTCGTAGTAATCCATGATCCAAACCTCATGAGACCCTGCGGTGTTGATAAAAACGTATCGGATCTAACGTATAATGAAATTCTTGAATACGGTCTTTTTGGGACGGAGTTTAGAGTTCCTCTTTTCCAGGATGCTTTGGAATGCATAGAGGGACGTGTTCCACTTATTGTGGAAATAAAACCGGGAGAAAATACACTGACGCTTACACAGAAAACTATGGAATTATTGGCTCCTTACAAAGGAGAGTATTGTGTAGAAAGCTTTGATCCTTCCGTAGTTAGATGGATTAGGCATAATTGTCCTGTGGTTCTCAGAGGACAGTTAGCAAACCTTGTTTCTGATTTTGATGAAAATATTCCCTTCCTGATTAAGTTTTTTGCATCAAGATGTCTATTTAATATGGCCACAAGGCCACATTTTGTTGCATATAAGACAGGCACTAAGCCCTTATCGGTGAAGCTAACTAAGCTACTTGGTGCCATGCATATCGTTTGGACCAGCCATCCCGAAGACATGGGAGGCAATCCGGAAAAGGATAAGAGAGAAAACGATTCTGTTATTTTTGAATTCTACGAACCGCCTGTTAAATACTAATCTATCCTAACGATTCCGTTTATTTGAATATCTCCAAATACCTTGTTTTTCTGCGGCCATAATTAAGTCGTCTCTAAAGTGTGGATGTGCTATCGATATTAATCCTTCGGCTCGTTCCCATGTGCTTCTTCCGCAAAGATTTACCGCGCCATATTCCGTTACAATGAAGTAGGCTTGGCTTCTGGGATCAGTTATTACATCACCGGTGAAATGTGGCTTTATATTTGTGTGAAGCTCGCCGTTTTTATCTTTAAAGGTTGATTCCATGCAAATAAATGCTTTGCCACCTCGGGCCATTGAGGCGCCGGTTAGATAATCCAGCTGTCCGCCGGTTCCGCTGATTTGTCTAAAGCCTGCGGTTTCCGCATTAATCTGCCCATATAAATCTACGGAGAGACAATTGTTGATGGATACCATATTATCTAATTGGGCGATATGCTCAGGAGCATTCACATATGACAGCGGGGCTATCAGTATTTCCGGATTCTTGTTAACCCATTGATAAAGACTCTTTGACCCAAAAACTATTCCTGTAAGTCCTTTGCCGGGGAATAATCGCTTTTGCCTATTGGTGATTTTTCCGGCTTTATATAATTCGTAATATGCATCTGAACATAGTTCGGTATGCATGGATAAATCTTTGATGTCTGATTCTGCTATCATCTTTCCGATGACATTTGGCATGGTGCCGATACCAAGCTGTAGGGCTGAGCCGTCTTGAATGAAGGGAAGAATTGCATTGGCTATGGCAACGTCTTCTGCGCTGGGCTCAGCGATGGGGAATTCGGGTAAATCAGGATGCTCTCCCTCTACAACATAATTTACTTCAGAAATATGAATACTTTCATCGAAGGCGCCATAGATATGGGGCAGTTTATCGTTTATTTCAAGGATAACTATATCCGCTTTTTCCAGGATACCCTTAGCGACCCCGGTTGCGCAGCTTAAGTTAAAGTAGCCGTGTTCATCCATAGGAGGTACTGCCATCATGGCTACATTTACTGTAAGGAATACACGATAGTATTCGGTACAATCTCTAAAAACCATGGGGATGTAATTGCACAGACCTCTATCACTGAGTTTTCTTTCATATGCAGAGCAGTGCCAACTATTGTAGCAAAAGTGCTCTCTGGTTGGGTCGCATTCTGCAATCTGAATAGGGCCAAAAATCAAATTTCCACGGACCTTTACATCGTAGAGTTCATCCCGACGTTTAGATAAGGCTTCATCCAGCAAGGAAGGGAAGCATACATTTGTTACATAATCCACCCAATCTCCGCTTTTAACAACCTTAACCGCATCATCGGCTGTGACTAATTTTGCTCTGTATTCATTTCTTACATTCATTTCGATACCTCTTTAGCTACCCCATGTCAATATTTTAACATTTTTTTAAGAAAAACATAAGAAAATATTCACAATACTGCTATATTAATTATTCTAATTTGATTGTATAATATTGACACAGGCTGTTTTCCGGCCTTATCTATACTCGTTTTATCAAAAGGTGGTAAAAATCATGACAAAAAAGAAAAAGCTAATACTAGGGTTTTTGGTTGCTGCGATACTACTTGCAGTGTTGGTTTTATTTGCGATTTATAAGGGCCTTATTCCATCTATCGGAGGAGGAAGCGGGGAAGTGGTGTATGTTCAGCCCGTATCGACACTTACCTCCACCAGTTTCACTGTAGATAGATATGGTGGAGTAATAGAATCTCAAAAGGCTATAACATATAAACGGGATCCAAATAGAAAAATAGAATCCGTACATGTTAAGGTTGGAGATATAGTTACAAAGGGAACTGTCTTGTTTAAATACGATGTTCGTTCCAGCGAGAACAATATCGCAAGCATCAAATTGGATATAGAAGGACTGAACAATGAAATCGCATTCCTTCAGAATCAGGGTAATTCGACGGAAATACAGCTGCAAATAAGTGAAAGACAGCTGGAAATAAAACAAAAACAACAGGACCTGAAGAAATATGAACAGGAGATTGAGCAGTCGGAAGTTAAGTCTGAAATTTCCGGAGTCATCAAAGGTGTAAATGAAACCGGACAGGATGTGAACGGAAGTGAACAACCGGTTATCACCATGACTGAAACCGGAGAGTTCAGGGTGAAGGGTAAAGTTAGTGAACAGAGCATAGGCACATTGAATGCAGGAATGCCTGTCATAATTAGATCCAGAGTTAATGAAGATGAAACCTGGACAGGAAATATCTCCAAGATAGAGACAGAGCCTGCCACCAATGAAGGACAGGAAACTTATTTCTATGATGGAGGAGGCGAAAAGGCATCTAAATATCCCTTCTATGTTACCCTTGATTCCACATCAGGCCTTATGCTTGGTCAGCATGTTTATATAGAGCCTGATTATGGACAAGGACAAATTAAGAAGAAAGAGGGAATGTGGATAGATCAAAGTTTCATAGCCTACGAAGATGATGGTGTAACACCATTTGCATGGGTTGACAGAAATGGTCGTCTTTCCAAACGTGCTCTAGCTTTAGGGGAGATGGATGATTTTGATTATACAGTTGAAATCGTTAGCGGACTCGCTGAGGATGATTTAATTGCATGGCCGGATGAGTCCTTGACGGAAGGTATGAAGACTGAGAATATTACGGAGGTCAGCTTAGGATGATATTGGATCTTCAGAATATTTATAAGAACTACGGACAAGGTGATGTAGAAGTTCCGGTATTGAAAGACGTAAACCTGCAGGTTCATGAAGGTGAGTATTTGGCTATAATGGGGCCCAGCGGTTCCGGTAAATCCACCTTGATGAATATTGTGGGCTGTTTAGACAGAGCCACATCCGGTAAATACATTCTGGATGGGGAAGACATTTCCCTTTTGTCCGAAAAGCAGCTTTCAGATATTAGGCTGAATAAGATAGGCTTCGTATTTCAGACATTCCAGCTTCTCCCTCAGGAAACGGCTTTGGATAATGTCGCCCTTCCGCTAATCTACGCAGGAGTCAGCAAGCAGGAAAGACAGAAGAGAGCAATGGAATCTTTGGAAAATGTAGGGCTGGGAGATAGAGCTTCATTCCTTCCTACGCAGCTTTCCGGAGGACAAAAACAGAGAGTCGCTATAGCCAGAGCTATGATTAATAATCCGAAGGTTCTATTGGCTGACGAACCTACCGGGGCATTAGACCAAGCCAGTGGAAAACAGGTAATGGAATTATTCAAGCGGCTTAACGAAGAACAGGGTGCAACTGTCGTAATGATTACTCATGATGCCAACGTAGCAGCCAATGCTCGCAGGAGAGTAGATATAATAGATGGAATGCTGACAGAAGGTGGTGATAATGATGCGTAAAGGCACGGCAAAAAAAATCATCATACCTATAGTTATACTTGCCCTCCTGGTTGGTGCTTTTGTTGGTGCGAAAAAATACAGGACAGCAAATACCACTGTGGAGGTATCCTCAGTGGGTACGTTAAATTGGGGCTATATGGAGAATTCCATGTCTATAGATGGAATGGTTTACGATGAAGACAGTCAAAGCATATATCCTGATGCAACTCAGCTTATCAGTGAAGTATTTGTACATGAAGGTCAACAAGTTAAAAAGGGTGACAAGCTTATGGCCTATGATATGGCCAGTCAGGAACTTACCTTGCAGATAAAGAAGGTGGCTGTTGAAAAAGCCCGTAACAATTTAACCACAGCAAATGCAGAATTGAATGCTCTATATAATACCACTCCCGTATCCAATGTAACCCCAAGTTATGTGGATCCTGTTATTCCGAGCTTTGATCCTTCTTCCAATGATGATCCATTAGATCCGTCAGTGGATCCTGAAGAGAATCCGGAAGAAAAGAAACAGAAGAAGCCGGAACACAAAAAAGTTAAAGATGCGTGGAATTATCTGGACGATGATAATATAAATGACTATTACCTGAGTCCAATAATCACAGTGATTAATAACCATAATACATCGGGAGAAATAACAAGAGAAACTGTTGAATCAGATGAAAATGTTGAGATTCCGAACAACGAAAGTTCCATTGATGTAATTGAAAATAATGAGGCCCCCGATGAGAAGGATAACAATAAGGATAATCAGGGCGCTGGCAGTAATACATCAGAAGGCACCGGCAGTGATGCGGCAGAAAATGAGGATAACCAAAAGGTTGATGGAGATGAGGGAAGTGAAGGTGATGAAGGGGATGAAGCCAAGGATATGGATGACGACCATATAGAACCTCCCGAAGATGGCTCCATTAATAATCCATTTAGATATATCGTTACTGAAGATGGTGTTGTATATGGCTCCTTCTTAAATGCCCTTAGGAAAAAAGAGAATCGATATGCGGTAATTGAAATCAGGGAAGGAAACACTAAGGACGGCGACCTGCTTGCTTCAATGACCTTAAATACCAATAAAATAAAAGAGCAAGATGAAGACGCCTATTGGTATGTGATTCTACGTGCCGATGGCGAAGACCCATTTGCTGCTTTAATCAGTCAAGCAAATGCAAACCATTCTGCGGATGGGCAGGATGTCGTTGATAATTTTAGTGATTATGACACTAACTATGATGATTATAGCTACGGAACAGACTATTTTAATACGGATCAGCCTATTCAGTACACTGCTGAAGAACTGGCCCTGGCAATCCGCGGTAAAGAGAGGGATATTAAGAGTCTGGATTTAGATTTGAGGCGTGCGGAACTTGATCTTAAAATGCTGGAAGAACAGATGGAGGATGGAGTAATCAGAGCCAAGAGAGATGGCGTTATTGCTCTGGTACACAATAAGGACAATCCGCCAATGGATGGCTCTCCTTTCCTAAAGGTTGATGCAGGATCCGGAGTTGTGGTTCAGGGAAATATCTCGGAACTATTACTGGAGAGCATTTCTTTAGGTCAGGAAATAACCGCTACAGATTGGGAATCCGGAGGATCATTTATCGGCGAGATTATTTCCATTGATGACTATCCATCAGATCAGAGCTACTATTATGGAGGAAATCCAAATTCATCGTATTACGGATTCCTGGCATACTTCGATGATGCAGAGGACCTGGAAGCAGGACATTGGCTCCAGATGAGTTTAGATGCAAATGCACAAAAGGAGAATGCGTTATATTTACCCAATGCATATATCAGAAGCGATGGACAGGGCAAATATGTTATGAAGGATGAAGAAGGTATTCTTACCAAGCAATATGTTAAATGCGGTAAGTCGTATTATGGATATGTTACGGAAATCACAGAGGGTATAACCAATGATGATTACATTGCCTTCCCCTACGGAGATGGCGCAGAAATAGGAGCAAAAACCAAGATTGTAGAAGAGGAGGTGATGTGGTAATGGTAGAGAATATCAGATTATCATTCCGCGGAATCTTCTCACATAAGTTAAGATCCATACTTACCATGCTCGGTATCATCATAGGAATAGCTGCCATCATTGCAATTGTTTCCACAATTCAAGGGACAAACGAGCAAATACAAAAGAACCTTATTGGATCCGGAGTAAATAATGTAAACATTTCCGTGAATCAAGGGGATTGGGAATATGATTTTTCCGCAGGTATTCCTGCTGAGCTAAAGCTGATAACGGAAGATCAGAAATCTCGGTTAAAGAGTATAGATCATGCGAAAGGTGTTTCCCTGTTTAGAAAACGCCAAGACTATGATGGGGTATACCACCTGGGAGATTCCCTAAGCGGTGGATACGTATACGGAATCGAGCCAAATTATTTTTCAACTGCCGGATTAGCTGTTAACAGAGGCAGAGGTATTTCCAAGAATGATATAGAAGGCTTTAAGAAGGTTTGCGTATTGGACACCAACAGCTCCGATTCATTGTTCCAAGGAGAGAATCCAGTGGGCAAGACCTTGGAAATCAGGGGTGAACCCTTTGAAATAGTAGGAGTAGTCAGCGAAAAGGAGACCTTTGAATTATCCATTACATCAATGGACGAATACTATATGTATTATCAGGACACCTCCGGTAAGGTTTATGTTCCGGAAAGCGTTTGGCCTCTTCTATATCAATATGACGAACCCCAGAATGTACTAATTCGGGCAGCCAGCACAGGAGATATGACTTCTGTTGGTAAGGCTGCGGAAAATATCCTGAACGAAAGTATTCCATCGGACTCGGATTATAAGTACAAATCTCAGGACTTAATGCAGCAGGCTAGAGATATTCAGCAACTAAGTCAAAGTACAAATAGGATGCTTATATGGATTGCGGCTATCTCTCTTTTAGTAGGTGGTATAGGCGTTATGAACATCATGCTGGTTTCGGTTACGGAACGTACCAGTGAAATCGGATTGAAAAAGGCTATTGGGGCACCAAAGAGAGCGATAATGTCTCAATTCCTTACAGAGGCGGTGGCACTGACATCAATCGGTGGTCTGCTAGGTGTAATTACCGGAATAATATTGGCCGAATTGATTTCGCAATTTAATGGGACGCCAGTTGCCATTAGCTGGCCGGCATCAATCCTGGCAGTTTTATTCTCCATGGCAATAGGAATAATTTTTGGTATTTTGCCCTCCCGAAAGGCAGCCAATTTAGATCCAATAGAAGCTTTGCGTCACGAGTAATGGCGGATCGCTGCAATAATGCTGAAATAACAAAGAAAAAACCTTCCTGATATGTGAAAACTCATTTCAACAATTAATACTCAGGAAGGTTTTTGTTATTGTTTTATAAAAAATAGATTTAGCTTACAGTTCTTTTACCCAGAAACCGTGAAGATTACAATACTCGTATGCTGCTACAGGTTTTACTCCTTCAGCAAGAGCAAATGTGGCTTCAGGCTTATCTTCGTGAGTCAGTGCCTTCTTCTGAACACCATCTGATGTTACTAACCAGATGAACTGGATAAGATGAGCTTCTGTCATCGGATGCTCTACATCGCCTACTTTGACTTTTACAGTATTACCTTCGATTTCCACTGCAGGAACGTGCTTTTCCACAGCTGCATCAGTAGTATTTGCTGTAAGTTCTTTCATTGGTTCGCCGCAGCAAGTAATGCCATGTCCATCATTTGCAACTTCAAGAACTGCTCCGCATTTGTCACACTTGTAAAGTTTTAACATATCGATACCTCCATATTTCGTTAATCACATTTTACATTTTACTATTTATCCTGAAATGCATCAACCTAAACATGATATTTATTACCTTTTGAGTTTCTTGTATAGATAAATCATTTATGATAAAATTTTAGTGTTGGTTAATTAGCCGCAAAGAAGCGGTATGTATAAAAATGGAGGTAGATGGAAGTGGATATTTTTGATAAACTCACAGCAAAACTGCAGGCTGACCCGAAGACGATAGTATTACCGGACGGACCAGATCCAAGAGTGATGGATGCAGCTCAGAAACTAAGCCAGGAAGGAGTACTGGGAGTAATCCTGGTTGGAACTGAAGAAGAATTTGCTAAGGGTGCTTTAGAGGGTGGATATGATTTGTCAAAGTGCACCATTTTAGATCCTGCAAACTATGAAGGCATGGATGAAATGGTGAAGGAATTTGTTGAACTCAGAAAGGGTAAGGTTTCTGAGGAGGATGCAAGACAAATGCTTTCCGCAGGAAACTATTTCGGAACCATGCTGGTAAAGATGGGTAAGGCAGACTGCCTCCTGGGAGGTGCCACCTATTCCACAGCAGACACAGTTCGCCCTGCGCTTCAGTTAATTAAAACCAAACCTGGTGCACACCTGGTAAGCTCCAGCTTTATTTTAATCCGTGGCGATGAAAGAATCGCAATGGGTGACTGCGCTATCAATATCGATTATCAGGATGATGTGGATAAGGATGGTAATGTTACATATACAGCAGCAGAAAAACTTGCAGAGGTTGTTGTTGAAACCGCAAACACTGCTAAGATTTTCGAAATCGATCCTAAGGTTGCAGTGCTTAGCTTCTCCACAAAGGGATCAGGTAAAGGTGCCACAGTTCAGCTTTCTCATGACGCCACAATCAAAGCTCAGGAGATGGCACCGGATCTCGCAATCGACGGCGAGCTTCAGTTCGACGCAGCCGTTTCTCCTGAAGTAGCAAAGACGAAATGCCAGGGATCTCCTGTAGCAGGTCAGGCAAATACATTCATCTTCCCATGCATCGAAGCAGGAAACATTGGTTACAAAATTGCTCAGAGACTCGGTGGCTTTGCTGCTTATGGACCAATCCTTCAGGGACTCAATGCACCGATTAATGATTTGTCCCGTGGTTGCGATGCTGACGAAATCTATAAGATGGCAATCATCACAGCAGCTTTTGCATAAAGAGCAGGAAAAATACGTGTGACTTTTAGCGGGCACTTATATGCTCGCTATTTTTTACCTCCGCCCGCGGGCGGGTCCCTTTTTTCTCGTCTTACTCAAAAAGGGATGGCCTCGCGGCTATCCTTTAATTCATATTCATTATGCCAGCATTTGTTATGCAAATAATATGGTGATTTTTAACACTTGTGATATAATGGAGTGGTTAAAATATTTATTAAAGGAGTGATTATTATGCAAGATTTACAACTGAGGACACTGCACAGGAATGTAGCAGATTATTCGAACCAAGTCGTTACCGTTAATGGGTGGGTAAGGACTAATCGAAATAATAATCACTTTGGGTTCATTGAATTAAACGACGGTAGTTTTTTCAAGCCGGTACAGGTAGTTTACGAGGCAGAGAGTCTGACGAACTATGCCGAAATTGCAAAGGTAAATGTGTCCGCGGCGCTCAAGGTTATTGGCACCGTAGTTCTTACTCCGGAGGCAAAGCAGCCATTCGAGATCAAAGCCAGCGAGATAGTTTTGCTCGCGGATACCGATCCGGATTATCCACTCCAGAAGAAGCGCCATTCAATGGAATTCCTAAGAGAGATTGCGCACCTTAGACCTAGGAGTAATACTTTCTCTGCGGTATTTAGGGTGCGATCATTGGTGGCTTACGCAATTCACCGGTTCTTCCAAGATAGAGATTTTGTATACGTGCATACCCCAATCATCACCGGAAGTGATGCAGAGGGTGCAGGCGAGATGTTCCAGGTTACGACGCTGGATCTGGAGAACTTGCCCAGAGTTGGCGCGGGCGATGCAGCGGAATCTGCAAGTAACACAAGCGATGCGACGCCTGCAGGCGATATCGATTACTCACAGGACTTCTTCGGGAAGAAGACAAGTCTAACTGTAAGCGGACAGCTCGAAGGCGAGGCCTTTGCTCTTGCCTTTAGAAATATCTACACATTTGGGCCTACTTTCAGAGCCGAGAATTCCAATACATCAAGGCATGCAAGCGAGTTCTGGATGATTGAGCCGGAGATGGCGTTTGCTGACCTTGAGTACAATATGGAAGTCGCAGAAGACATGGTGAAGTACATCATCAATTTTGTGCTGGAAAGGGCGCCAGAGGAGATGGCATTCTTCAATAACTTCATCGATAAGGGCCTGCTGGAGAGATTAGATAACATCGTGAGCAATGACTTTGGTCGCGTGACATATACGGAAGCCGTTGATATTCTAAAGAAATCCGGCAAGGAATTCCAGTATCCTGTTGAGTGGGGCATCGACCTACAGACAGAGCACGAACGCTATCTCACTGAGGAGATTTATAAAAAGCCCATCTTTGTGACGGATTATCCAAAGGACATCAAGGCCTTCTACATGAGGGTAAATGATGACAATAAAACTGTGGCCGCCTGTGATTTACTGGTTCCCGGAGTTGGGGAGATTATAGGTGGAAGCCAGAGAGAAGAGCGCATGGATGTTTTGACTTCTCGCATGGAGGAGCTGGGGCTTGGAACTGAGGGCTATGAATGGTATTTGGATCTTAGAAAATATGGTGGAGTAAAGCACGCTGGATATGGTCTCGGATTTGAACGTATGATTATGTACCTAACGGGAATGAGCAATATTCGTGACGTGCTGCCTTTCCCAAGAACACCCGGTACCGCAGAGTTTTAATTAGCAAAACTCTCGATAATTGTAGATAGTGAAAGCAATTTTATTGAAAGGAGAAAAAAATGGGTCTTATTAGAGCAGCTGTTGAATCCGTTACAGGAGTTCTGGCAGATCAGTGGAAGGAATACATTTATTGTGAGTCAATGCCTAGTGATGTGCTTATGACTAAAGGACATAAGCGTACAAAGGGAGGCAATAGAGGGGATGACAATATTATAACCAATGGCTCAGGAATTGCGGTGGCTGATGGTCAGTGCATGATGATTGTAGAAGATGGAAAGATTGTGGAAGTTTGTGCAGAGCCGGGTAACTTTACATATGATTCATCAACAGAACCCAGCATCTTCAGCGGATCCCTTGATGATGCAATTAATACCACATTTAACCTTATAGGAAAACGTTTCTCATATGGCGGAGATACAGGCCATGATCAGAGGGTGTACTATTTTAACACCAAGGAACTTATGGATAATAAGTTTGGTACACCTAACCCCATTCCGTTTAGAGTGGTGGATCAGAGGGTGAACCTTGATACAGAGGTTGATTTAAGATGCTCCGGAGTATATTCATATAGGATTTCAGATCCTCTTCTTTTCTATACCAATGTGTGTGGAAATGTAAAAAATGAATTTACCAGAGAAAATATAGAGGGGCAGATGAAGGCTGAATTTGTGAATGCACTGGCGCCTGCTCTTGGCAAGATTGCTGCATTAGGTATAAGGCCTAGCGAATTATCCGCCCACTATGATGAAATTACAAAAGCTATGAACGAGCAGCTGAATCAAAAATGGGCTCAGAATCGCGGTCTGCAGTTGGTGTCTATTGCGTTGAATCCCATCACCTTGTCAGAAGAAGATTCAGAAAGAATTAAAGCTGCGCAAACAGCTGCAGCATATACTGATCCGGCCATGGGTGCAGGCGTCATGGCCCAAGCAACAGCTCAGGCTATGAAGGATGCTGCCAATAATACCAGCGGAGCCATGACAGGATTCATGGGAATGGGTATGGCTATGAATTCAGGTGGCACAAATGTAGCAAATATGTATGCTCAGGCTCAGCAAAACCAAAACATTGCGAATTCGGAGGGAGCAGCATATACAGCAGCTCCAACAACTCCGATTGGGGCAGCTGCTGAATCTTGGAATTGTGGAAGATGCGGTACGCCGAACAGTGGGAAATTCTGCACAGAATGCGGAGCCCCAAAGCCTGCAGTTGCACCTTGTTCCAACTGTGGCTATGTACCAACTGACCCTAACAACCTACCTAAGTTCTGTCCGCAATGCGGAACAAAATACGGCATATAGTTTTTATCCAGGGACGATGCTCTACCGGGGTGCCGTCCCTATTTTAAAGGAGGAACATTAGTGAGTGCACTTCAGCAATACAAATGTCCTTGTTGTGGTGGTTCTATTGAGTGGAATACCACATCGCAAAAATTGAAATGTCCTTTTTGTGACACAGAATTTGAAATAGATGCGCTGCAGGGATATCAGGACGATCTTAGTTTGGATGGAGAAGATGATATGACCTGGAATCCTGAACCCGGAAACCAGTGGAGCGAGGAAGAAGCCTCAGGGGTTCAGTCCTTTGTGTGCCAGTCCTGTGGAGGAGAAATACTCGGTGACAGGAATATGGCCGCAACGTCTTGTCCATATTGCAATAATTCAGTTGTAGTTCCCTCTCAGTTTCGAGGAGATTTGAGACCGGATTACGTTATACCCTTTAAGAAGAGCAAGGAAGAGGCAAAGGCTGCATATAAAAATCATCTAAAGGGGAAGAAGTTTCTTCCCAGGGTATTTAGTGATGAAAATCATATAGATGAAATCAAAGGAATCTATGTGCCCTTCTGGCTTTTTGATGCAAAGGCAGAAGCCCATGCCAGGTATAAAGGTACCAGAGTTAGATCTTGGATGGATGCCAAGTATCACTATACGGAAACCAGCGTTTATTCCATATCAAGGGGAGGTTTTCTTGATTTTGACCATGTTGCCATAGACGGCTCATCAAAAATGGCAGACGATATGATGGAATCCATCGAACCCTTTGATTTCACAGAAGCGATGGACTTTAGAACCACATATTTAGCGGGATATATGGCGGATCGTTATGATGTGACCGCAGATGAGAGTATTCAGAGAGCAAATGATAGAATACACAGGACGACTGAACAAGAATTTATGAGCACCGTTCAAGGCTACGACACGGTGATGCCGGAAACGTCCAGCGTTAGATTACGTGATGCCCAAGCCAGTTATGCACTGTATCCTGTTTGGCTTTTAAATACAACATGGAAAGGTGAAAGATATACCTTTGCCATGAATGGACAGACTGGTAAATTCGTTGGAGATTTACCTGTGGATAATGGTGCATTTACCAGATCCTTTATATATACAGCCCTTGGAACAGCAGCGGCAGTGATGGCTGGTTTAAGTGCTCTTTGGTTTATGGGTTAAGGAGGATGAAGAAGGTGAAGAATAAAAAAAGACATCCTTTCCGTGGTTCCTCCGGAGATAGACCGCTAATTGCAAGGATAATTGCTATCATAATTGTTGTTTTCCTGGCAATATCAATGATTATAACCTTCCTTCCGAGCTTTGTGTTTTCGGCTGAAGCAGGGGGGAATACTTCAGGGCAAAGACCACCATTAGTAATTGATGATGCAGATATTCTTACTGATGAAGAGGAAACTGAGCTAAATGCAGGTTTGGAGAGTTTCAGAAAAGATCAAGACTTTGATATTGTTGTACTTACTGTAGACAGCTTAGATGGCTATGACGTGGTTGATTATGCAGATATCTTCTACGACAAAAATGGATATGGTGGAGGAGAAGAGCATGATGGTGTGCTGATACTGGTGAGCACCGAGTACAGAGATTGGACCATGATAACTGCAGGATATGGAATTACAGCCATAACTGATTATAGTCTTGATGAAATAGAGAAAGAGATACTTCCGGATTTAAGTGCAGGTCGTTACCTAAAAGCATTCGAGGGATTTGCCGATCACTGTGCAAACTGCGTGTTAGAAGCCAGAAGCGGGAATATAATTGATCAGTGGATCGAGGACAATCCCGCTGAAACCGGGGAGGGTACCAATTCAGGAAGCAGCCATAAAGAGTATCCCTGGGCAGTAAATGTGGGGATTTCCGGACTGATAGGAATAGTTGTGTCCTGGTTCTCTAATGGCAGAAAGAAGTCTCAGATGAAGAGTGTCAGGCATAGGACGCAGGCCAGAGAATACGTTAGACGGGACAGTATGCGTATTACAGAAAGTAGAGATAGATTCCTGTATCACACGGTAAATCGAGTTCCAATAAGTAGAGAAAAGAATGATAATAAACCCGGTGGACACTTTGGAGGAAGTACCATCCATACATCATTAGGTGGTGGTGGATTCCACGGAGGTGGGCATTCCGGAAAGTTCTAGCAAAAGTATAATTAGCTGTTTAATTATGAATGTAATTGTGTAATAGTAAATTAGTAGTGTAATTAACAGTGATAATGAGGAAAAGCGTCATGAAGAAAAAATATAAAATAGAAGTTGATTGTGCCAATTGTGCAAATAAAATGGAGATTGCTGCAAAGAAAACCGAAGGTGTAAAGGATGCAGTGGTTAACTTCATGGCGCTTAAAATGGAAGTTGAGTTTGAAGACGGATTTGACCACAAGGAAGTAATGCCTCGCGTGTTAGAGAATTGTAAAAAGGTTGAGGATGAATGTGAAATCTATTTCTAATAAAGAAGCATAGTTATAGACGACATGAACAGCAAGCAAAGAAAAAACTTGATACGCATATTGATTGCAGCAGTACTTATGATTCTGCTGCATTTTTTGTTCGTCTATATTGAGAAGGATAGTGCCATAAATCCCCAACTGGGTACGCCTCTAAAATTCATTCTCTACATGATTCCATATTTAATTGTTGGCTACGATATTATTAT
>CACXFN010000035.1 GCA_902766915.1 uncultured Eubacteriales bacterium | reverse complement strand
GATTCTTCAAGGACAGCAAGACAGAGCAGTGGAAACCAAGACCACATAAGGACTCGGTAACAAGATTCAAGCAGAAACTCAAAAGACTTACAATACGAAGATGGTCAATCAACTTCAGAGAGAGAGTCAAAAGAATCAACCAGGTCACAAGGGGCTGGATAAACTACTTCGCAATATGTTCAATGAAAACGGTAATGAGTGACATGGACGCACACCTTAGAACACGGCTACGGATGATAATATGGAAGCAGTGGAAGGTACCGTCGAAAAGGCAGTGGGGATTGCAAAAACTCGGAGTCGGAAAAGACCTTGCAAGGCGCACAGCCTACTGCGGAGACAGGTACTATTGGGTGGTAACGAAGACATGTATAGTGAGAGCAATTTCGAAAGAAAAATTAGCCCAGGCAGGGCTAATCAGTTTACTTGACTATTACACAGAGCGTCACGCTTTGAAGTTTAGTTGAACCGCCGTATGCCGAACGGCACGTACGGTGGTGTGAGAGGGGCTACAAGTTAGCCCCTACTCGATTTGTATAGAAATTACCGATACTTTTAGGATTGCTATTTTTCAGAAAGAAGGGTAATAATTGTTGACAGTATTGATAGCCTTGAGTACAATTTAATCAGGTAAATATAACGGCTGAAGGGCTCGTGAGAGATCGCATAAAAATGAGTCGATTATCTGCTTAATACCATTATATAGTAACCATATATAATGGAAATGCGGAGGGCTTATATTTAGATGCGGCGCCGAAGGTGAAAGGAGTGCAACAACTCTCAGGCAAAAGGATCGGACCCGGACGGAACTCTGAATGAATTGGTTTTCAAACGGAGGCACATTCTTTGGTTGATGTGCCTCTATTTTTAACTAATGCGCAAATTAATTCAATAAGTAAATTGGGTTAGTTTAATTAGTTTAATACTAAGATTCATGTATCAGTAAATTATTTATGGGAGGAAAAATCATGAAACTTATCGAAACATTAAAGTATTCCAAATCACATGAGTGGGTGGAAGCCCTTGATGATGGAAATGTAAGAATTGGACTTACAGATTTTGCTCAGAGTGAGCTGGGTGATCTGGTATTCGTTAATCTTCCCGAAGTGGGAGATGAAGTGGTTTGCGGGGAAAGCTTTGCTGACGTAGAAAGTGTAAAAGCAGTATCTGATGTATTTAGTCCTGTTACAGGTGTTGTTAAGGAAGTCAACGAGGAACTTTTAGATTCACCGGAAATGATTAATGAAGATCCATATGGTGCATGGCTTATTGTTGTAGAAAACATTACAGACCATGAAGACCTCTTGGATGCGGCAGGATACGAAGCCCATTGCGAAGAAGAAAAGCATTAGTTGATTAATTGGAGAGGGGATTTCTCTCCAATTTTAATATTAAGATTTAGGAGGACTCATGGGTACATATATTCCCAATACACCTGAGGAACGCATGGCTATGATGAAAGCTGTAGGCATTTCAGAAATGTCGCAGCTCTATCAATCAATTCCTCAGGAGATGATGGTGGATGAATTGGATTTGCCTGAAGGAATGTCGGAGATGGAGGTTGCTCGCCTTGTTTCAGATATGGCAGCAAGTAATAAAGTCTTTAAGCATATCTATAGGGGCGCAGGTGCTTATCATCACTATATCCCATCCATTGTTAAGCAAGTTACATCAAAGGAAGAATTTGTTACCACATATACACCTTATCAGGCTGAAGTCAGCCAGGGTGTATTACAGTCTATCTTTGAATATCAGACCATGATTGCTGAATTAACAGGTATGGATCTTTCCAATGCATCTGTCTATGATGGTGCAACAGCAGCTGCGGAAGCGATAACATGTTGCGTTGAGAGAAAACGTACCAAGATGTTGGTTAGCGGCGCGGCAAATCCGGACACATTGGAAGTCATGAAGACATATAGCTTTGGGGCAGATAGAGAATTGGTTGTGGTTCCTGTCAGGGACGGAGTAACCGATTTGGATAAGTTGGCTGAACTAATTGATGAGGAAACTGCAGGAGTATTTATACAGCAGCCAAATTTCTTCGGAATGATAGAAGATGCAGAGAAAATTGGAGAAATAACTCATAATGCCGGTGCGAAATTCGTGATGGGTATCGAACCTGTATCGGCAGTTGTGCTAAAGTCACCGGCTGAATGCGGAGCAGACATAGTTACGGGTGAAGGTCAAAGCCTTGGTATTCCACTATCTTTCGGCGGACCTTATCTGGGATTCATGGCGGCTACCGAAAAACTCATGCGTAGATTGCCCGGAAGAATTGTCGGTGAAACAGTGGATGTAGATGGAAGACGTGCATTCGTTCTGACGCTTCAGGCAAGGGAGCAGCATATCCGTAGAGAAAAGGCAACATCCAATATTTGTTCCAATCAGGCTCTTTGCGCCATGATGTCAGCAGTTTACATGGCAACCTTGGGACCTGTTGGACTAGAAAAGGTTGCTATGAACTCTTATTCAAATGCACATTATGCTGCAGAAAGAATCGCCGAGATTCCGGGATTTGATCTTGTGAACAAGGGCGAATTCTTTAATGAATTTGTAACCAGGTGTGCTGATGTAAAAAAGGTTCTGGCCAAACTGGAAGAATATGATATTTTAGGTGGATTACCGATTAAACTGATTTCAGATGCTGAAGCCTCCGATTTAAATCAGGGTTTGACAGATTATATCGATGCTCCTGAAAAGGCTAATGGACTGCTTTGGTGCTTCACGGAAACAGCATCAAAGGAAGATATAGATAACCTTATTGCAATTTTAAAGGAGGTGGCATAATGAGCGCTAACACCAAAAAGCAAATGACACTTCTCTTTGAAGAAAGCGTAAAAGGTAGAGTAATCGACCTCATTCCGGATTGCGACGTTCCGAAGAAGGAACTTCCAGCAGGTTTTGGGAGAGCGGTAAAACCCAGACTTCCGGAACTATCCGAGATAGATATAGCCAGACACTATACCGAACTCGCCAAGAGAACCCACGGTGTAAACGATGGCATGTATCCCCTGGGATCCTGCACCATGAAATACAATCCGAAGATTAACGACGAGATGGCAGGACTCACAGGTTTCACAGCCCTCCATCCACTGCAGCCAAAGG
>CACXFN010000034.1 GCA_902766915.1 uncultured Eubacteriales bacterium | reverse complement strand
TATGTTGATTATCTTGTAAAGAAGGAGGCTTAAATCATGGAAAAAGATCAAATTAAGCCGTATATCGCAGCAAGAGTTGCAAAAGAATTGAAGGACGGAGATGTAGTAAACCTCGGCGTTGGTCTTCCAACAATGGTTCCTGCATATCTTCCTGAAGGCGTTTCTCTCACACTTCAGTCTGAGAACGGATTCGTAGGTATCTCCGGAGAAAAGCCCTCCGAAGAAGATGCAAAGTATATCGTAAACGCTGGCGGACAGCCTGTTTCCATCGAAAAGGATGGCGCATTCTTCTCCAGCGCTGACTCTTTCTCCATCATTCGTGGTGGACACGTAGACGCAACATGCCTCGGAGCTCTCCAGGTATC
Source organism: uncultured Eubacteriales bacterium (assembly GCA_902766915.1). GTDB lineage: Bacteria > Bacillota > Clostridia > Peptostreptococcales > Anaerovoracaceae > Eubacterium_B. The sequence goes on along the minus strand of CACXFN010000034.1, from coordinate 2,231 downwards.
CCAGAACGGCGACATCGCTAACTGGATCGTACCGGGCGGCATGGTATCCGGTATGGGCGGAGCTATGGACTTGGTAGTAGGTGCTAAGAGAGTTATCGTTGCTATGACACATACCCAGAAGGGTGAACCAAAGATCATGAAGGAGTGCACACTCCCACTTACAGCTGCAAAGCAGGTAAACATGATCATCACAGAAATGGGTGTTATGGACGTAACAGACGAAGGTCTCGTACTGACAGAATACAATCCTGAATTCACAGTAGAAGAGATCCAGGCAGCTACAGATGCTGAGCTGATCATCAGCCCAGACCTAAAGCCAATGGCATAATGTAGCTCACGCAAAAAGAATATTTAAGTATTTTTCTAACGAGTAGGATTAACCTGCTCGTTAGTTTTTATGTTTGTCTTTTTATCTTTGTCTAAAAAAAAGGCCTCACTTCATTTGAGGCGCTTTTCCATTATTGTTCGTTGCGGTGTTAATCCCATACTCAGGTAGAAATTATATGCAGGTTCGTTGAAGCTCCATACGTTAAGGGTAATATTGTCAAAATCTCCATCCTTTTCGGCATATCTTAAAATATGTTCATAGAGTTTTCTCCCTACACCCTTTCCCCTAACTTCCTCATCTACACAGATATCATCTATATAGAGAGTTCTCTTGGCTTGGACCACGCTATTACCAAGACTTTCCTGTATTTCACAAAATCCGTGTCCAAGAACATGTTCCATACCATCTTCATCCACTTCAACACAGACGAAGACCGGTGCCATTTCGTTTCCGATAAAGTTATTTTCAACATCTTCCTGGGTAAACTTGGTGTCGTGTTTAAAAATATCCGGCCTTCCATTATAATGTACCAGATTTACCTGTTCCAATAAGTCCATAACCTTTGGAACATCCTGTTTCTCCAAGGGTCTTACGTATATTTCTCTTTCCTTACTCATATCTACACCCCTCTAATCCGTCATCTGAATAGCCTGATTAAATACATCTGCCGGTGGAAGTCCATTAAAACGCTCTGCTTCAATTAATCCCACTTTCAGTTTTTTCATTCTTTGATACATGCGTTTCGGGCTGGTTCCCATCTCCTTTACAGGATATGTGGTGGCCAAAACTGCCTTTGCCTTGGTACCGCCCAGCCTGGATGCAACAAATCCAACCTCATACAAATCTCCGGATACAGGCTTTCTCATCTTACAGGAAATGAAGATGGGTGTGGATTTTCTCATGGCTACAACATCGATCTCATTATCCTGGGTGTCGATATGATCACCATCATACCAGTCTATCACAACACCAAGAGCCGCTTCTTTAAATACCTCCAGCGCATTTATATAGATAAATAGCTCTAACCAGGTTCCATAGGTGGTCATATAACTCTTAGACTTTTTACTGGTGAATCTATACTCCCCTTCAATGGACTCGGCCCATTCATCCCCCTGCTTCTCTGCATTTTCATCACCTTGATTAAAGCCTATTTTTGTTTTCCCGTCAGTTCTTGTCCAAAAACCGTTGTCCATAAAGCCCTGGACCAAGGCAATGGTCCCTGACTTGGTTTTACCCAGTTTGGATGGCAATCTTACAGTCATCCTCTCACCGGCAGTGGAGACTGAATTGGCTATGTGAGAGCAAAGCTTAGACCAATCCTCGATATGTTCAAACAATAATTTGCACATTTCAACCACTTGCGGAAACTCATCTTCATGGGGAAGGTCGTGGGAATCATTTAGTCTCTTTGCTCCTATAGCCGGAAGGCAGTCTTCCATGGAAATATGCTCTACTGGCATTATCTCCTCTCCCGTCTCAGCATTTATCAAGTGTTCCCTTCGCATATCCACATAAATGGTCAGGATGCCATATTCCTTGGAAATCCTATATCCGCAGGCACTCATAAGTTCAGTGCCTCCCGTCAAATCTATTCTTATTTCATCCCTGTTTTCTATGCCATCAATAATATCCTTCAATCTTCCGTATATGTCATCCATGTCATCAATTGTGACAGGTTGAAACTCCACCTCTGCACCGGGCAGCATGTTCTTAATGGCCCGGGTTACATTCTCGGGGTCCTTTCCAGTAAGGGTTCTCTTATCAATAATAAAGATGACCTTATCCGGTTTGGTTGTGGATATAGGAAGCAAGGTGGACACTATATCTTTGTCAAAGAAATCAATTTGAATCATAACTTTTCTCGGATTATTTTCCTTGGATTTTTTTATCAATTATTTTCTGG
>CACXFN010000033.1 GCA_902766915.1 uncultured Eubacteriales bacterium | reverse complement strand
GCTGCAAAAATAGTATTTTCCGTATACCTTACATTTAGTTTATAATTTGTAACATATGTCCATGTTAAACAGTTTGATTTTAAATAGTATTCCTCATTTCTTATGACCGATTTTCTAAAGTTCTTGAGTTCTTGCCCATTTTCTGCCCAGTTGACAACATAATCATTGTTCCCGTACCATCTTCTAAATGATCCACCTTTGCAGATTCGAAACCATTTTGGGTTCTTATTTGTAAATACATTAAATGAAGAAGTACTGATTTCATGCCATAATCTTAAGAACCTATTATCGTCAGCTGTACTCATTCCTTTTTTTACATCAGCATACTTTTCTAATTGTTTTCCAATTTTATACGCATTAAGGTTATTATACGAAGCCCAGTATGCAAGACGCTCGCCAGGGATGTTAATAAAATCTGAAGACTTTGTTATAAAGCAATTGTGTTCGGAGAAAAACCTGCGTATTTTACCTTCTTCTGCTTCTACATCACCTGCTTTCTCGAAAAGTCTCTTACAAATACTATTATAACCTTGAGTGCTCCCACCTTTTATCGTAAACGCTACTGTACCAAAGTCCGATCCAAAAACTCCCCTTCCAATATGTATCAGATTAATAACTGTACTTGATCTAAACAATTTCGATCGAAGCTTTGTATAAGACGTTAGGACCATCCAAACAGGAATGTTTATCATAGAATAGAAACCATTGTTTAGGGTGAATAGATGGCATCTTTCCATAAATACAGTACTTAGATCCTGTTTCGAATTTGGATAGTTTTTCTTGGCAAATAGTTGGAGTTTTTCCTCAACGTCTCCCATACCACGATATGGAGGATTCGTGGTCACCACATGATACTTTCCAGCCAAGCATCTCCCTTGTCTAATTAACTGTAAAAGTGCTTCTTTCGTCTGGTCCAGATCGAGTAATTCCAGGCTTATTTGCCAATTCTCTTCTACATTTTCTACAAACTGCTCAAGCCGATCCCAGTCATATTCTTTCATAGTTAGAATAGAACCATACTCCTTTGCATCCACAAAGGTATCTAACAGCTCATTCATCTCCTCCAAAGCTGCTTTTTGATTGTTCTTTTCCATGGTTTTTCCCAGTAATTGCAGTTGATTTCGGTCAATCTCGTTACTCTCCTGAATAGAGTATAGATTAGGTCTGTTTTCACCGTTTAAAATTCTGCGGTTATACTCCCGTGCCTTCATCATGACCGCAAAATAAGCCATCTGGAAAGCACGGTCATCGATATCGAGACCATAGAGATTGTTTTCCAAAATACTTCTCGCAGCGTCGCGCTGTCCATACCCAGCGCTCTCATAGATCTGCATGAGAACTGAGAAAAGATAGACGCATATATGCCCGCTGCCCATGCACGGATCGATACATCGAATCTCTTCCGGTGTAAGGTTTCTTCGCTCTTCTCTAATTTTTGCCAGCTGAGCAGTGACTTCTGGCTCCTGCTCTGCCTCAGGCAGATAGTATTTCCATTCAAAATCTGCAGCAATCTCCGCCTCAGTCCGGAAGTCACCACAAGCGAGAAGATGCTCTATCCAGAGTCTCCCCAGGCTATTTTCCACCATGTATCGCACGATCCAGTCCGGAGTGAATAACTGTGTAACCGCCGGTATCTCCTCCTTGGTAATCTTTCCTTTCTTTGCAAATGCTGCGTTCTTAGGCTCCGTATTGTAATACTGATACAGCCAGCCGATGATCTCGACCTGTCCGCCGCGCTCAATATCAAAATCTTCTTCAGGAACATCATGTACCAAATGGTAGATCACGCCATCCTGGTCGATCACAGACAGATTCAACAGAAGTTCGGTGTAGTCATTTGTCTTCTCAAAAAGAGCCGGCAGTATTTCATTCAAGGCATTGCATTGCTTAATGAACAAGAGTCGGAAAAGCTCGTCCAGCTTGTTCTCGCTCTTGAGATCAATAATGGCGTTCTGCTCATCTTTGGTGAAATCGAGATCTGCGTCGAAAGGAGTTGTGACCAGATCTGGCTCTATTTTGCCCTGATCGGACGAAAGTACACGGATATGGCTCGGCAGATAGTCATTGACCTCCATAAAGCGTACTGCAATAAGGCGGTTGAACCATGTGTAGGCAACCTCCTCGATGATATACTTGTAAGCAGTCTGGTAGTTTGAATCCTTCGCTTTTCTTCGGATCAGGTCTGCCAGATGCTCGCGCTGG
>CACXFN010000032.1 GCA_902766915.1 uncultured Eubacteriales bacterium | reverse complement strand
TTCATGGAAATGGTCGAGCAGATGGACATGAGCTATTCCTATAAGCCGGTGCTGCTGAAAGCAATCCTGACCTATGCGGATGCTGCCGGACGTGTGAAGATCAGCGATATCGTCTCCTATTTCCGCAGCTTCTATGAAGCCCGCCGCGCTGCCGGCCAAAAGGTAGAGAAGGCCAACAGCATCTTTGCCAAGGGCGGCTACACCGACAAGGAAGCCGAGCGGAATATCCTTTCCAATCCCTTTAAGCGCTTCGAGGACATGAACATGATGCGCCATACCAAAACGCTGGGCATCATCGAGGTGGACGGCACCGTGTGGAAGAAGTTGAGTGCGGAGGAGAGGAAGCGTGTTGAGGAGATTTGTGACGAGAAGCTAATGAAATACTTTAACAGATAGACAGCACGGGGTACGGTCATGGTGACCGTGCCTCTGTAATTATTGACAAAATAAACGTTTCCGTTTATAGTATGCTTAAAATCTTTAAACCGGGAGTGATGTGAATTGACCATTTCAGAACAGATAAAAGTCCTTTGTGTTAGATCAAATATTAGTGTTGCAGAATTGGCGCGAAGACTTGGAACTTCTCCTCAAGCATTTAGCGCAAAAATGAAAAGAGAGAGCTTTACGATTGAGGAATTGGAGCTTATTGCAGACGCTGTTGATGCTAAATTCTCTCGATCATTTGAACTCTCATCTGGAGATAAAGTATAATAGGAATTGAGAATATGGGACGAGTGTGTATTATTAATCAGTCCATGCCAGAAATTGGATATGTTGCACGAACAACTACTCCGGGTGAGGAATTTGAAATGGTCAGCAGATTCCTTGACCATTTAATTTTGCATTACAGCGGGCTAAAAAGGAAAAACGCACTTGTTTTTCTTGAGCCTCAAATCGAAACGGGCTATCCCGATATCGTTATTGCTGAGTATTTCACATCTCCTTCCCACAAAAATGAAACAAGAGATAGACTAAACAATGATGATTTAAGAATCCTCTTCCACATACAACAGCGAAAAAATGTAAAATTATCACAGCTATCAAACGATTTGGGGTTTTCGGCTAAAGACGCTGTAAGATCTGTAAAAAGGCTTTCTAAGGCTGGGCTTGTTAATTTGTCAAAAAAGAAAACACATGTCCGGAATGTACCATTACGAAGCTATTGCACAATAACGAGACTTATTTCAATTGAAGCAAAACTTGACAAGTGGAGTGATGCAGTTAGACAAGCTGAGTACAATACATGGTTTTCTTCTGACTCCTTTATCATGCTGAACAAAGAAAAATGTAATGCTTCTATTAGAGAAAAATGCCAAAAAGAAGGGATAGGTATTATTTTGCTCAATGGAAATGTTAAGACTGAATTAAAGTGCACAACTCATGAGTTCCCTTCTTCTTACGCATCGCTCCAATTTAACGAGTGGGTATATAGATTTTTAAATCTATCAATTCGAGAATAGAGGGTGGATGGATATGACTGTAGACGAACTAAAGAAAAAGTATATCTCAATTGAAAAGATAAAGCGTGGTGGACAAAAAACTGTTTTTAAAGCCAGACAGCATGACGGGACAGTTGTGGCTTTGAAGATTATTTCTAATACAAATGACATACGAGTAATACAAGAAATAGAACTGGTTAAAGAAATCTTAATTGAAAATGTGCCTATTATTTTTGACCACGGAATTGTTCACGATGATAGTGTTGGAGAAGATGTCTTATATATCGTTGAGGAATACATAGATGGTCAATCTCTACGAGATATATTAAATGCGGGCAATAGACTCACGCTTTCTGGTGCCTTCATGCTTCTTCAAACTTTGTTAAGCATAGAAATGCAGCTAGAAGAAAAAAGAATACTTCATCGAGATATTAATCCAAATAACATAATTATAAGTAGTTCTGGTAAGATCTATCTTATTGATTTTGGATTGGCAAAGGATTTGAACGGAGTATCATTAACTAGAACTACTGCAACAAACGGCCCATTCACTCCTGGATATGCTCCGTATGAGCAGTTTGCAAACATGAAGATGGTCCAAGATGTAAGGACAGACTTGTTCCAAATAGGCGTTACAATTTACGAAAGTTGTATAGGCACAAACCCCTTTATTAAACCAAACGAAACCCCATATCAAATAATGACTCGTACGCTAACTATAATTCCTCATTCTTTATCATTAAAAGGCGATACTAAAGGGATGTTTGCGGAATTAATTAATCTGCTAATGGCGAAAAATCAATCTCAGCGTCCAGATAGCGCAAAGACTGCGTTGAGATATTTGAAAGCAATAGAACCAACATTGGTGCTTGAGGGGAATTAAAATGGAGCTGTATTTACAAATGGGCCACGGGATGCAATCGCTGTGCCTAGAACTAATTTCCAACTGGGAGCGCGGAACGGTTATCCTTAGTCCAGTCAATCTCATGCCAGAAAAAACTATACCTTTTGCTAAACAAATAAAAACAGCTGGCGGAAATGTCTTATTTGATCCTCAAATGTTTTATCCTAAGGAGGGCCATAATAAACTAAAACAATATGACTACTGGCCTCAAGAAGGGGTATCAATTTCTGATAAAAATACTGATCAGACAATTTGTAGAGAATTGCTACGTATCAACAATAGTATTGCGTCTTCAGCTATTATCTTGCCAGGAATAGAGATGGGTGAAGGTCAGTATGAATACGGATTAACTAGGATACAACAGTATTCAAACTTCTTTGCATCGAGAACAGAAAAACCGTTATTTGCCACGCTATGCCTTTATTCTGAAACTATTCGAAATAACCAATCCATCGAGGCGCTCGTTGAACTCGTTCGTTCGCTCCCTGTTTCTGGTTATTATATCATTCCTCATCCATCAAACGGTGAGTATATAGTGTCCGATCCTTTATGGGTAATTGGAATGATGAAGTTAGTATCTTGCCTTAAGCTTCAAAACAAAACTGTTGTAGTTGGGTATTCAAATCATCAAGCGTTAGTTTATGCTCTAGCTGGAGTAGATGCGATTGCATCGGGAACATATATGAACACGCGTTCATTTATCCCGTCTAAGTTTAAATCTCCAAGAGATGACGATATCAAGCAGAAGAGCACATGGTACTACCTTCCAACTGCATTTAGTGAATATAAGGCGGCGCTCCTCGATGTTGCAAAGCGCAGAGGGTTCCTTGACAAGTTTGTCCCGCAAGGAGCTTTTGCTAATGAATACTCTGCTATGCTATTCGGCGGCGCTCAACCTTCAAGCACAAACTATAGAGAAAGAAACTCATTTCTTCATTATTTACACTGTCTTAAAATTCAGTGTGAAATGTTAACTACAGATTCTTATCTTGATGCATATTCTACATATGAGTTTATGCTTAATTCGTCTGAGAATACAATGACAGAACTCAAGAAACGTGGGATGACTGGACAGACCAGAGATTTTGCCCCAGCGCTTGAAGCGAATCGTGTAGCTATGTGCGCAAATGATGAAGATTATGGCTTTAGGCTTAAATTAGATTGGAGCGAACTACAAAAAACTAAAGAAGATATGGTAGCCAGAAAGAAGCAGTAGAAAACTAGCTTGGAGAAAAAGAGACCGAGAAGACTGGAATAGTCGTCTCGGTCTTCCACTATTAGAAATACTGGCTTGATAAATCTACCGCGCACAACTATTCGCCGTGGAAACAATTGCGCTGTTGCTCCAGCAGATATCCATCTTGGACACATAGGACTGCATGATACCGCTAATAGTGCTCAGCATTATTAGGGCTTGTATATTGCATAATTGAAGTATCCGCGCGTTGACGGATTTACTTATCAGCAAGATTGCTTTTCCCTTCCAAGCAGCCAGTCCACTGAAACCTTCAAAATATCCGCCAGCGCATTCAGCTCAATATCGGATACTGGCCTTTTCTGCCCCTCCAGCAACGACAGAGCAGGCGTGCTGATTTCAATTCCGGCAGTCTGCAATTTGGCCAACAGCTCGTTCTGTTTCATGCCCAGCGCGAGCCGCGCCTCCGTGACGCGGGCACCGACTATATTACGATCTCCTCGTGGGAGTTTCCGAGTTTTCACATAATCCCCCCTATGCATACAACGGATATGTGCATAGGGGCTTGCTATATTTGGTAATACCAAATATACTATATTAAATTTGGAGACGCCAAATATAAGGAGATAGAAACATGACCAAAACCTGTGCCATTATTGGCTGTTCCCCGGTGTGTTTTCCGTGGGGATTCGATGAGGAAGACGCGGGCTGTGCGGCGCTGAAGCTGATCCTGTTGAACCGGATCACCAGGCTGAGAGGGGAGGGCTTCACGCGCTTTGCTATCAGCATGGACTGTGGCGTGGGGCTGTATGCGGCGGAGATCCTTCATGGGCTGAAAGCATCAGATGAAGAGCTCGAAACGATCTGCTTTGTCCCCTATGAGGAGCAGGCGACCAAGTGGACGCCGGAATTGCGCGACCGTTATTTCAATGCCCTGGCTGCCTGCACGGAGGTCGTAAACGTGGCCTACGAGAAAACTGTGGGCTGCGAGTTCAAAGCGTACCTGGAGGCTATAAAAGACGCCGACGCGGTAATTGCAGTTTATAATCCCGCTAATCCACGCTGCGAGCGGGAGGCTGCAGCTGTGGCCGTCGCGGAAGTGTTGAACAGGCAAGTCATCACAGTTGATCCCAAGGCTATCCGTCGTTTGTGAAAGCGTTATACCCTGTTATGCCCTAAACGAAATAGGGTATAACAGGGTATAACTTTTGCCGGCTATTTCTCATACGCAATCCCAAAGTAGTCCAGAACTGCCTTGAAGTCATCCTGCATCAGCAGGCAGGTATCGCGCAGATAACCGGGCATTTTGTCCCACTCTTTCAGCCCGCGGTAATAGAACATTTTATGCCGGTCGTCGATGATGAAGGGGACGATCCCGAAACGAAGGCATTCCTTAAAAAGGATCAGTCTGCCGACGCGCCCGTTGCCGTCCTGAAAGGGATGGATGCGCTCGAAACAAACATGAAAGTCAAGCAGATCCTCAAGATCCGGCTCGGGG
>CACXFN010000031.1 GCA_902766915.1 uncultured Eubacteriales bacterium | reverse complement strand
GGCGACAGTGGCGAGCGTGGCGGAAGCGGCGAGCTTGGCGATAGCCGTGATAGTTTGGTTAGGAAGCTTTATTTTGGCATGCTTCCTGTTCAGATATTGATACTGGCTGTGGGTGCTGTAAACTCAATTGTTGATGGTGCTATGGCGGGATGGTTTATAGATTCGTCAACGGTGGGTGTCGTTGGTCTATATTACTCGATGATTCAGGTATATAATGCCTTGGGGTCAGTGTTATTAGGTGGTACCACGGTTCTATGTGGTCGATACATGGGGCGTGGTGATATGAAAAGGACGGAGGGCGTTTTTTCGCTTAATATCACGCTGACACTGGCTATTTCGGGAGTGCTGACATTGCTCAGTGTTCTGTTTCCGGGGGCGATTGCAACTATACTGGGTGCAAATGAGGAACTGAAGGGGCCCCTGGTGAAATACATTTTGGGATTTGCCATAGGGATTATTCCCATGATGATGTCGCAGCAGATATCGGCATTTCTTCAAATGGAAAGACAGAGCAAGCGCGGTTATATAGGAATTGCGGCCATGGCCATAGCCAATGTTACCATGGATGTTCTCTTTGTTGCAGTCCTAAAAAAAGGTGTGCTGGGATTGGCCGTAGCCACGTCCTTAAGCAACCTGGTTTACTTCCTGGTTTTGGCGCCATACTATCTCACCAAAAAGGCTCAGCTGCATTATGGAATCAAAAAGATTCTTTGGAAGGTTACAAAGAGGCTGGTTTTGATCGGGATTCCGGGTGCTCTTCTGGTATTTTGTTTGGCACTAAGAGGGCTGGCAATAAATCGTATCTTGCTGGCCTATGCAGGAAACGATGGGCTGTCAGCTCTATCTGCATTTAACATGATTGCAGGAATATTCTTGGCCTTCTGCCTTGGAAATGGGTCTGCTGTGCGTATGCTCGTAAGCGTTTTTGTTGGAGAAGAGGATAAGGCATCTCTAAAGGAGGTTGTGAAAATAGCCCTAACAAAGGGGCTCTTCCTAAGCTTCCTGGTTGCTGGGTTAATTGTGCTGATTTCACCGATTCTCACATCCGTATTCTTCCCGGACAAGACATCAAATGTATATCATCTGACGCATCTACTATTCATTATTTATGGCCTATGTGTGCCTCTGATTCTAATTGCGCAGGTATTTACAAATTATCTTCAGGCAATGGGACACAATCTCTTTGTTAACATTCAGTCGGTTTTCGATGGCTTCTTTGCAATGGTTATACCATCACTTATTTTGGCGCCTATACTTGGTGCCTTGGGTGTTTGGATAGCAAATCCAATCGGAATAATTCTCACTATTTTGATGGTGCCGATTTACAACATCATATACTGGAAGAGGAAACCTAAAAGCATTGATGAGGCTATGTTCATAAAACCTGACTTTGGAATAGATCCGGATAGGACGGTATCTCTATTTATACATAATCTGGAGGAGGTATCAAGGACCTCCGAAGCTATACAGGAGTTCTGCATAGAGAACAACATCGACGAAAAGGCGGCATATTACGCGGCGCTTTGTATGGAGGAAATGGCGGGGAACGTGGTGCAGCATGGATTCAATTATGATAACAAGCCACATACATTAAACATCCGAGTGATTCCTCGCGATGGGGATATAATGCTAAGACTAAAGGACGACTGCATCCCCTTTGATCCTAAAACAATTGCGGACATTGTTACTGACGAAACCTCCTTCGATAATATCGGAATACGCATGGTGTATAACATTGCTGATGATGTGAACTATCAGAACCTGCTGGGTTTAAATGCTCTTACAATCACCATCAAGGAAGAGGACTTAACTCTATCTGAAAGAAACGATTATCTCCTGGAGAGAACCCTAAGGAGAGAATCCGCGGATTTACATCAAAGATTTAGAGATGCATCATTCGCAGTGGAAAACATTCTATCAAGATTCCGGATTCTGTTCCCATTGTTTACTGAGCACGCAGAATTCCACAGTATGACCGTTATAGAGTCCTGTAACCGATTGATTGGATCTAGGCAGATCAAGAAGCTTAACGTGGATGAGATTTACATTCTTCTGGTTTCCGCATATCTCCACGATGTAGGTATGGGTATAAGCGAAAAAGACTACGATGAGTTTAAGGACATCCTGGGGGAAAGGGAGTATATAGCAAAGAATCCCCATGCAGTTAGATTGGATTTTGTTAGAGATAATCATAATGAATTCAGTGCACTCTTTATTGAAAAGTATGCGGATCTATTCGAAATACCGGGGCCTGAGTATTTATTCGCCATAAAACAGATTGTGAAGGGGCACAGAAAGACCGACCTTTTCGATGAAAAAGAGTATCCCCAGGCATTTGAGCTTCCTAACGGAAATAAGGTCAATATTGCTTATTTGGCGGCGCTTCTTAGAATAAGCGATGAGATAGATGTGGTGGCCACCAGGAATCCGATCCTCGTCTATGATAGGGGTGCCATGACAACAGAGCATGAAGATATAGAGAACAGAATGCTCCGCACTATTACCCAGATGAAGCTTACCAAGGATGCCTTTGTAATGATTGCAGATACAGATGACTCTGACGTGCTAAATAGATTGGAAGAGATGATTGGCAGGATGCAGAAGAATCTGGACTACTGCAGAGATGTAATTGAAAAGCGAAGCGACTTCAATATCACGCAAAAGAGAGTCGTACTCCAGATTGTTGACCACGAGGAGGATTAGTAGGTCAGCTCACCCTATGTCAAGACATAAAATCTGCAAATTGTGTCTAATCACAAAAATTGATTAATATAGTAGTTGATTATATTAAATTATGAAAAAAGTGTCTTGACGTTAGTGAAAAAAGTGTTGCAATTTCGTTATGCATATGTTACAACTATTACTGTGGCAAGACAGATAATATTTTGGGCATTTTTATCTGCTTGTAAAACAATTAGGAAACAATTAGGAATTGCAGTTTTCAATAGGGGAGGAGCGAAATGGGAGCATTAGCATCGTGCCGTTTTCCGTTTTTAGATGACTGGAAAAGAATCGTTGCTTCTAATCCGATTCTCGGATTTATAGACGCTGTTATTTGCGGATTTTCACAGATTATATTTAGTGACAATACATTTTCCGGATTGGCGCTGATAATAGGAAGTTTTCTTGTATCGCCAAAGGTAGGAATAGCCGGACTATGGTGTTCAATAGTATCTGTGGCCTTTCAGCTTTTGATGAAGACCCCGGAGGTAACAAGACAAATGGGAGTTAATTCCTTTTGTGCGGTTCTGACGGGAGTCATTATGGGCGGTCTGGTGTTTAATGAAGGCATTAGTTTAATGTTTTTCGTCTTCTTCGGACTGGCATCCATATTCTGCACCATTGCGTTCCTGGGATTATCAGTGGTATTTGGCAAATTCAATGCATCGCCTCTGGGAATTCCATTCGGATTGACAACATTAATCTTTATGGCTGCCGCACAGAATATGGGCTTCATATCTCAAGCAGAAACTGTGATTGCACATTCACCGGCTAATCTAACGCCTGGGGATATTGCAGCCTGGAGCGGTGGTGAATTTTTTCAAGCAGTATATTCCGGATTGTCGGAATTGCTGGGAGGAGCCAATTTAGTGGTATCCTGCCTGGTCTTGTTGGCACTGGTGATGTCATCAAGGATAGATTTAATAAATGGTATACTTGGAGCTCTGCTCGGAGCCCTCGGCGCTATTTATTTCGGTGTACCAAATATTCCGGTTTTAATCGGATTATATGGATATAATGGAGCACTACTAATGTTTGTGCTCAACGGTCGGGCGTTTAGAATTACGGTAAAATCTTTTATACTGAATCTGATTATGGCAATAACTACTTCGATTCTCTGCGCGTGGCTTTCGGTAAGCTTCGGGTTGGTTGGGGCAGTTTACACCGCCTTCCCGTTCTCGATCATTTGCTGCCTGCTTATGATGGCAGCACCCAGCATTGAGGGGCTGGAGTATAACGCACCTGCTTATTGGGGAGTACCTGAAACCGTACCTGCTATTAAAAAAGCTGCCGAACAATAAAAGAAGTTAAAGGAGGGGGAGAAAATGATGCTAATTATTTATGGAGTTCGCTTATTGTGATTGTTTGTTAGACAGGAGTTTCCAAGGAAGGAAAAGAATTATCCAGATAACAACTAGGAGTAGGGCGGCTGCTATTACGTAGCCGTTACCGAAAATATCATATAAAGGCACTAATGGTGAACCGGGAGATGGGGTATTAATGAACATAAAATTAGTATCCCATTTTTTGTTTAAGAAAAAAACAGGGATGGCCAATAAGTACATTACAAGAGTCATCTTTGGTATTTGATTGAAATCAGGTTTAAGTTTCCCGGAGGTAAGTGCCAACATGGCGAATATGACCAGTTCTCCGTGTATTGTAAAAGAATTAAGGGCGGAGAAGTTGTACCAAGGAAGGTCAGTCCAGTCACTGAAAATGAGGGCAGCCAATGCTCCCGGAAGGCATACCCCATAAATATATGCCCCGTTCAATTTGCCCGGATTAAAGGCGTACCACAGACAGAATGCTATGCTGATTCCGCAAATATGGAGGGGTAGAAGATCTAAAGTAAATGCGTCTACGCGCCAATAGAGAAAGTCTTTAAGTATTTCCTGGATTAGAATCCAAAGGGAGAATATTTTTAGAGTCTTTTCCTGTTTCTC
>CACXFN010000030.1 GCA_902766915.1 uncultured Eubacteriales bacterium | reverse complement strand
GTGCTTCCCTCTTTTAAGATGCCACCTGCCTCTGCATCCTCAATCATTGCACGTGCAATTCTGTCCTTTACACTTCCCGCAGGATTTAGATACTCCAACTTAACCAAAAGCCTGGCCTCTAAACCATATTTCTTTTCTATATTTCCCGCCTCCATTAGCGGAGTGTTTCCAATCAGTTCGCGTGCGCTTTTATAAATCTTGCTCATCGTTTCTTCCTACTCTTTCCGTTTAACCCTAAGTATTTTCTTAGCTCCTTCACATATAATTCCCCAACGTAACTCAATTTGCCGTCTTTTAAAGTTATGTATCCCAATTCCATAACGCTGTTGGGGTTGGATTTGTCGGCCTTATAAGGAACTGCAACAAAGTCATCTCCATTAAGTTCCTCGCAGATTATTCCTGAACAAAGTGTATACCCATTTAGACCTACCATCAAATTTAACATAGTTGCTCTGTCGTTGGCCTTGATGGTTCGCGGGTATTCGTTAGTGGTTAGAATCTCCTCTGCATAATAAAAGGAACTTTGCTCCCCTTGGTCAAAAGATAAGCAGGGATAATCCTTTAATTGATCAAAGGTTATCCCCCTCTTCTTTGCCAATGGATGCCCCCTCCACAGATACACATAGGCATCGCAGTTTATCAGGTGATGAAACTCCAAATTGTATCCGCGAAGCAACTTCTTTATCGCCTGCCTGTTAAAGTCACTTAGATAAAGCACTCCTATTTCACTCTTCAAATTTGCTACGTCATTAATGACGTCCTTGGTCTTGGTCTCCATTATGGCGAATTCATATTCCGCTGTATCGAAATTCTTCACCATCTCCACAAAGGCCTTTACCGCAAATGAATAATGCTGTGTGGACACACCGAACTTTTTCTTGAAACCATCTCCGGAACCGAAGCGTTCGATTATATCCTCGTATTTCCCATAAAGGTCCCTTGCGTACAAAATGAAGTCCTCGCCATCGGGGGTCAATGCCATTCCTCGTTTGGTCCGGCTAAAGAGTTCAAAGCCCAATTCCTTTTCCAATTCCTTGATGGCTTTGGTAAGAGAGGGCTGGGCAATATAGAGCCGATCCGCCGCTTTGTTCAAAGATCCCTCTTCAGAAACTGCTATAACGTAGTGCAATTGATTGAGTGTCATAAAAACCCCTTCTTTTATTTAATTTGTTGTTACTGAGTCACCAAAGATCAAACTGCATCAAAGGCAGCATCAAGGGCACTTATTAAATCCTCTGCCTTTTCTAAACCTATGGAAAGTCTAATAGTGTTTTCCTTGATGCCTTGATTCAGCTGCTCCTCCTTAGTCAGTTGCGAGTGGGTTGTGCTGGCCGGATGAATCACCAAAGACTTCGCATCAGCCACGTTGGCCAGAAGAGAAAAGATTGGCAGACTGTCAATGAATGTTTTGGTTTCATTTTCTCCGCCCTTTATTTCAAATGTGAAGATGGATCCACCACCATTGGGCAGGTACTTTTGGTACAGGTGGTGACTTGGTTCAGATTCCAGAGATGGATGATGAACCGCTTCCACCTTAGCATGACCGTTCAGATAATCCACCACTTTGATTGCATTCTCCACGTGCCGCTCCACTCTAAGGGACAAGGTCTCCAGTCCCTGAAGAAAGATGAAGGAATGGAATGGAGATAGTGCGGCACCCGTGTCCCTGAGGAGAATGGCCCTTATATATGTAACATAGGCAACCGCGCCGACTGCATCCGCAAAGGAGAGTCCGTGGTAACTGGGATTTGGTTCCGAAATCCAGGGATACTTGCCGGAGGCTTTCCAATCAAAGGTGCCTCCGTCCACAATCACTCCACCTATGGCTGTTCCATGTCCACCTATGAATTTTGTTGCGGAATGTACCACGATGTCCGCACCATATTCTATGGGCCTAAGAAGATAAGGCGTGGTGAAGGTGGAATCCACTATCAAGGGAATGTTGTTTTCATGGGCAATCTTTGCCACCTTTTCTATATCCGTTATGTTTGAGTTGGGATTCCCCAAGGTCTCTATCAGTATTGCCTTGGTATTATCCTGAATGGCATCACGGAAGGATGCTTCATCATCTGGATCAACAAAGGTTGTTGTGATGCCGCTGCAAAGAGGCAAGGTGTTGGCTAAGAGATTATATGTGCCCCCGTAAATCGTCTTTGATGCAACTATATTTTCCCCTGCCGTAGCCAGAGCCTGAACCGCATAGCTTATTGCTGACATTCCGGATGCTGTAGCAAGAGCCGCCACCCCGCCTTCCAGCGCCGCTATTCTCTCCTCGAAGATTGCCTGGGTTGGATTGTTTAATCTGCTGTAAATGTTTCCCGGGTCCCTCAAACCGAATCTGTCTGCCGCATGCTCCGCATCATCAAAGACATAAGCTGCTGTCGCATATATAGGAACTGCTCTTGAACCTGTATCCCTATCAACTCGTTCTTGACCTATGTGAATCTGTTTGGTTTCGAATCCCCAATTATCTGAATTTCTAATATTCTTTTTTTCTGACATTGCTATTACCTCCAAATCTATTATGGTCC
>CACXFN010000029.1 GCA_902766915.1 uncultured Eubacteriales bacterium | reverse complement strand
TAATGGGGAAAACCAAAAACCAAATCGGACTGCCACCTATTTCTCCGGGTCCTATGACGAAGACAATTCTTGTTATTAAGGAGAAAACACTTAAAACTGAAGCAATCCAAAGAAATAGATTTTTTCTTGTCGAAAAATATGTTGATATATTATTCATAAACGCCTTTCTATAAATACGGTTATATATATCGCGTGCACCAAATTCATATAGTTATTCTAACACACTTTAGAATACACTACACATAAATCTTTTATTTGCTTTCCTTTGATTCCCTCTGAACGCCATAAATACCCACTAAAATCATTATGCAGAAAATCACACCCATGATAGAGAAGGGCTCGTGAAGGAAAAATGCTCCTGCAAACACCGATACTGCAGTAGTAAGATTCGCGAACACAGTTTCCTTTGCAACCGTCATATGGGTAAGGGCATATGAAGACATGAAATAGCTACCTACGGAACAACAGAGTCCTAAGAACAGTATTGCCAAATCATAGTTAAGATTAAAAAGGGGTTCAATATATGTTTTAGCATCACCTCTGCAATATACTATGGCGCAAATACTGAAAACTAAGGCTCCCATTCCCATCATGGAATAAGTTCTTTCAAAGGGGCTAAACTCCTTTGATAATCCTCTGGCAAGCAGTGTATATGCTACCGCGGCAATAACTGCAATAGCAAGAGCTATTACACCAATAAACTCCAATTGACCGGAACCCTTACTCATAAGACCGATTCCTATTACACCCGCCACTGAAATAGCACCAAAGATCAATTGTCCCACGCTTGGCATCTCCTTAAGTATTGGAGCTGCAGCCAATGTGGATACTATTGGAATCATAGCAATCATAACCCCTGAAAAAATCGTATTTGAATGCTCTATACCAATTAGCTCACCAAAGAAATATACTACAGGTTCCATTAGCCCCAGCACTATCAAAGGCAAAAATGATTTACCCTTCAAATCAATCTTTACCAGCTTGAATACAATCATCAAGCTCATTACAAAGAATGCCAAAATAAACCTATGGCTCAATAAAACAAACATATTTGCAACGTCTAAGGCAACCCTTGAGGCCATGAAACTAAAACCCCAAAATGTATGGCCCACAATTGCTGCCAAAAGCACCTTGGCTTCAGATGGCCTTTCCGATCTATGGTTCAATTCACTCATCTTTAAACGCTCATATTAATTACATTTTTGTAGCCTGGATAAAGTCCCTAAAAATAGCCTTACTGGTATCATCTTTTTTATGCATAAACTCCGGATGCCATTGGACTGCCTTAACAAATTTTTTTGACGGCATTTCAATTGCTTCAATAAGCCCATCATAGGACATGGCCAAAGCCTCCAATCCATCTGCCAAATCCTTAATACCTTGATGATGGCAACTGTTTACCATGATTGATTCCTGGCCTGAAATCCTGTGGAGCCAATTCCCTTTAAGCACATCAACAGTGTGAATCGGCTCATCATATGGTGCAGGCTGTCTATGATTAATCTTTGAGGGAAACTGGGTAGGTATGTCCTGATAAAGGGTTCCTCCTAAAGCAGCATTAATAAATTGAAGGCCTCTGCAAATACCCAGAACCGGCTTATCCTTCTCTATAATCTCCCTTATCATGATTATTTCCATTCGATCCCTTTCTCTACAGGGCTCTACATTACCGGTCTCATCCTTCATATTATAGACTTCAGGCGCTACGTCGTGTCCACCTGTAAAAACAAATCCATCAAATGAGTCAACGATCTCCCGGATATCTGTTTCATCCCAAATAAGGGGTAGCATCACAGGAATCCCCCCTGCTTCAATTATCCCATTAAAGTATCCCGGCAGCATCCAAAGACTGTCTCTTTTTTCATCCACCAAGGGTTGTAGTCCGATTAAGGGCTTTCTTCCATCATTATTCATATACTTCATCTCCAATTAATCATTGATGTTCGATTACGCTCATTATATACCTTACCATATATAATTAAAAGTGAAGATAATCTGTTAAGGCAATATTTCTAACTGATAAAAACCTTATTAACCAGATAATTATTGACTGATTATTATTCTTGGTTAAAATATAATTAAAAAAAAATAAAGGAGGACAAATATGAATAATAGTGCAATGTTTAAATTAAGCTACGGACTCTTCGTCCTTACATCCAATGCCTTTGGAAAGGATAATGGTTGCATAACCAATACTGCAATCCAGGCAGCAAGCGATCCCAACACCCTTACATTCTGCATAAATAAAAACAACTATACTCACGACATGGTAATGGATAGTCGCAAATTTGCCATCTCCGTTTTAAGTCAGGAAGCAACCTTTGATTTATTCAAGAGGTTTGGATTCCAATCCGGGAGAGATGTTGATAAATTTGACGGTTTCACTGATATAGCAAGAACAGAAAGCGGTATTATCTATGTAACAAAGGGAACAAACGCCTATTTCGCAGGCAATGTAAAACAGACTGTAGACTTAGGCTCTCATACCATGTTCATAGCGGAACCAACAGAGATGGAAATACTCTCCGATGTATCTTCTGCTACTTATGAGTATTATCAGAATAACATTAAACCAAAGCCGGGTGCATCAGCTGATGAGCCCAAGAAGGGTTGGCGTTGTAAGATATGTGGATATGTATATGAAGGAGAGGAATTACCTCCTGACTTTATCTGTCCAATCTGCAAGCATCCTGCATCTGACTTTGAAAGAATCGATTAATAGTATCTATATAATCGGATATCGTTATTAAAAGTTTAAAGGGTTCCATTCTCTTAAAGAAGGAACCCTTTATTATTTGCATTCGCCATTTAAACGTCTTCTGACCAAATAATATTACCCAATGAGATTATTGCTTCTTCCCTTGCCTTTGAATCCGCTCTTACTAAATCATATATCAGAGGATCCTTTATTAGATGCGTCCAAACGGTTAAGGTAGCCTTTACAAAACTGTCATTTAATGGTGTTTCTTCATCGATTAGGGGACATCGGTAAGGAAGTTCCATATC
>CACXFN010000028.1 GCA_902766915.1 uncultured Eubacteriales bacterium | reverse complement strand
CTAAATAATAATTTCAGTCGGGAGCTATACTCTGCTGGACAGAATGATTGCGATAACGAAGGTAAGGATGCCTATGGTTTCCATGAGAGCCATACCTACGATCATGGCAGTCTGAATCTTATTAGATGCCTCAGGTTGCTTGGCTATACCATCCAGGCCTTTGCTAAGACCCATACCCTGACCGATGCCGATGCCTAAACATGCCATACCCATTGCTAGTGCAATTCCGAAAATACTCATTTTTTCCTCCTGTGTTAGAAATATTTTTTAGATTTAATGCTCATCCGAGGCGCCGGATACATGCATTGCAGTAGTAAGGTTAATTACTGTAAGCATGGTGAATATGAACGCCTGGATTGCAGGTTCTGCTATATCAAAGACCGCGTTAAGGGGGAGAACCGTAATCGCCCTAAGGAAAGGGATATCAGTTACCATTTCACTTAACCAGGTCATCAAATGAAGCCATAATTCAACTATTATATATCCGCCTAGGATGTTACCGAACATACGGAGGGCCAGTGAAACCGGGAGTGCCACTTCCTCTATAAGTTTAAGTGGGAACATGAAGGGATATGGATCGCACATATGCTTTAGCTTTCCGCCTAAGCCTTGACGTCTAATGGAATTGATCAAAATCATAAGGAAGGTAAGGAGGGCAAGTGCTCCCGTTACATTCAGGTCGGCGGTAATTGGGCGTAGGCCGAAGAGGCCCAGGGAACTTGCCAGGAATCCAAAAGCCAGGATGGTTCCCACATATGGGGCGAAGGTTACATTCCTCTTTCCCATATTGTCTTCCGTGAATTTGTACACCCAGCCAACTATGAATTCCGCCACAATCTGCTTTCCGCGAGGAATCTTTTCTAGTCTGCTTCCAAGCCAGATTCCCAGAATAGCTAAAACTACCGCAACAATAAGACCGAAGAGGGTACTCTCGGTAATATAGAAAGAACCGTCTCCGAAACTCCAAATTATTCGTGCTCCTAATTCATCAACATTAACCATCAAAAACCTCGTTAGGTAATTATTCTCTGTTTCCTTTTATTCCGTATGCGTAGAAAAGCGAAAGTGATATTGCAACGATAGCTGCAGAAAATGTAACAACAGCAGCCATGCCGATTTTCACTGTTAGGAAAGCCGCTGCCAAATAAATTAGCATTCTCACAACATATGATTGAATTGCCATAAAGTAATTTTCCGATGAGAGCCATTTAACCATTAGATGCAGCAGGAGATAATTTCCGCCACATGTAACGGTGCCCACCAAAAGACCTGCCAACCCTGGTAGGCTGCCAGATATTCCGGAACCGGTATATGTAATTACAGTAGAAACAATTCCTATAAGTAAGATTAAATATAGAAATGTAGTCAAAACACTTTGAGTCTTCTGAACATTCATAAATTACATTCTAACACAGATTAAACATGTTTCCAAGAATTGCTTTAACGGATTGTGTTCAAATTGCTTTAACGAATTGTTTTAGCTTTCAATATGGATTCTTCCATAGTTTTCGATATGAGAAGTCTAGAAGGATTAAATAATAGCTTTGATTTCTGCCATTAATTCATCATAGGTTTCCAAGGCGGGAAGATCCGGGTTTGCCTTTATAATTTCATCCGTTGACCGGAAGAGAAAAGCGGCTTTGCTGGCACGAATCATTGCAAGGTCGTTAAAGCTATCGCCTATAGCGATAGTGTCGTATCCGGTGGATTGAAGCGCGCGAACCGCACTTAACTTGGTTCCGCCTTCCTCATAGGTTCTCAGTTTGTACCCTGAAATCATTCCTGCCTTTTCGCCGTGGGATTCGTCGAAGACAGTAAGTTCATTACACATTAGGGTTGGATATCCCAACTTTTCCATCAAAGGCATGGCAAACTGTGTGAAGGTGTCGGATAGTATCACAACCTGAGTAAAGGAGCGGAGTTGATCCAAAAAATCCCTTGCTCCCGGTAGAGGTTCCATAGTTGCTATAACATCTTGTATTTCTTTTAGACCAAATCCGTGCTGGTCCAAAAGATCCATTCTGTATTTCATTAATACATCGTAGTCAGGTTCATCTCTAGTTGTTCTTTTGAACTCCGGAATCCCTGTCTTTTCAGCAAACTCTATCCATATTTCTGGGGTGACAATACCCTCCATATCCATACAAACTATATACATATGACCTCCGTAAATGCCTTTTGTCTAAAATGTAAGTATAGACTATTGGGGTGATTTAATCAAGTACAGTGTGAAAGTATTTTTGTATATTAGACCATACTTTAAAGGGTCACTGTTTTTTCATCTTCCCGCCATATGTAATAATTATTTATTGTGGTATAATCAATCCATGCTACAGATTAAAAATATTTCAAAAAAGTATATAACGGGAAGTCTGGAA
This sequence comes from uncultured Eubacteriales bacterium, assembly GCA_902766915.1. Taxonomy (GTDB): domain Bacteria; phylum Bacillota; class Clostridia; order Peptostreptococcales; family Anaerovoracaceae; genus Eubacterium_B. The sequence continues at coordinate 13,017 of CACXFN010000028.1, read as the reverse complement.
CAGATGGCACTAAATGACGTTTCTCTAAATCTTAGAGATAACGAATTTGTTGCGATTTTGGGGCCTAGTGGCTCCGGAAAAACCACGCTTCTAAATATTATCGGTGGCTTGGATAGATATGATTCCGGTGACCTTATTATTAATGGTGTCACAACCAAGAAATATAAGGATAGAGATTGGGATTCATACAGGAACCATACGGTTGGATTCGTATTTCAAAGTTATAACCTGATACCCCATCAGAGCGTGCTTGCCAATGTGGAGCTGGCTCTTACAATCGGAGGAATATCCCGTGCAGAGCGAAGAAGGCGTGCAGAGGAAGCTCTTGCCAAGGTTGGACTCCAGGAACACATGTATAAGAAGCCAAACCAGATGTCCGGTGGGCAAATGCAGAGGGTTGCTATCGCTAGAGCGTTAGTGAACGACCCCCATATTTTATTGGCGGATGAACCGACAGGAGCACTTGATAGTGAAACAAGTGTACAGGTAATGGAGCTTCTAAAAGAAGTAGCAAATGATCGACTGGTGGTTATGGTTACCCACAACCCTGAATTGGCAGATCAATATGCGAATAGAATAGTAACTCTGAAGGATGGCAGAATTACCAGCGACTCAAATCCATTTGATGTTAATGAAGCGGATGAGGGAATACCGGTTCATCGTAATCTGGGAAAGTCGTCCATGTCATTTCTAACTGCCCTTGCCTTAAGCTTTAATAATCTGTGGACAAAGAAGGCAAGGACCATCCTGGTTGCTTTTGCCGGGTCCATAGGAATAATAGGAATAGCCCTTATTCTATCGCTATCAAATGGCGTCAATAAATATATAGCAGATACTGAGGAAGAAACTCTGGCGGAATATCCTCTGGAGGTGCAGAAGACAAGTTTTGATCTATCTTCCTTCATCGTTCAGGAAACAGAGGATACTTTTGAAGAAAAAGAAGAATCGGGTTTTGATGTGATTGAAACCAGGATTGTTAATAATCTTTTCTCCACAATGGATTCCAATGACCTGGTTAACTTAAAAAAACATTTGGAAGCGTCTGACTCTCGGGTTATGGACTATGCACAAGCTGTGGAATATCACTATGGTGTAACCCCCTGGATTTTCATAAGGGAGAATGAAAAAGAAAAAGAAAAAGAAAATGAGTATAGACAAGTATGCCCGAGCTCTATGAATTCAGCATTTAGCGGTGAGATGCAGTTCTATTCCATGATGGGGGCCAATACCGAATTGTTTGCGGAATTGCCTACGGAAGATAAGCTGTATAGGGACGAATATGAAGTCTTAAAAGGCAGATGGCCTGAAAATGGTCATGAAGCTATTTTGGTGCTCATGCATAGATCCTATATAACAGATTTAATGCTGTATAGCCTGGGTCTAAGAGATGGGAAAGAATTGGATGACATGATAAAGAAATTCTCAGAGGGAGAAGTGGTGGAAGTTAAGGAAGGAGATCCCTTATCTTTCAACTATGATGACTTCATTGGAATTTCATATAAGGTGGTTCCCAGCTATCGAAAGTATTCCTACGATAAAAAATACAAGGTTTGGACAGATAAATCCGATGATAAGAAATACATGAATGAATTGGTTTCAGACGGAATAGATCTGACTATTGTTGGTGTGGCTGCACCAAGAGAAGGAACCAGAGTTGCCATGTTAAGTCCCGGAATTAGGTATATATCTGACCTAACCCAGGAAATAGTGGATGAGGCATCAATGAGCAATGTGGTGAAGGATCAGTTAAAAAATCGAAAGAGAAACGTTTTCACAGGAAAGGATTTCTCCGATGAGAGTGATGATATCAATTTTGATATGGAGTCCCTCTTCTCTGTGGACGAACAAGCCTTTGCAAATGCGATAAATATTAATACAGATGCCTTCGATATGAGCGCCTTCGACATGAGCGGACTGGATATGAGCGCCTTTGATATGAGTAGTCTCGATATGAGCGCCTTTGACATGAGTAGCATCGACATGAGCCAGTTCGATATGAGCGCATTTGATCCAAACTCATTTGACATGAGCCAACTGGACATGAGCCAATTGGACATGAGTCAATTGGACATGAGTCAATTTGATATGAGCGCCTTTGACCCTGAAGCTTTCAACATGGATTCTTTCGGCATGGACGGGTTTAATATGGATTCCTTGGACCTAAGCAATCTGGATTTAAGTTCTTTGGATCTTAGTTCTATAGATATGGGACAAATCGACCTTCCCCCAATAGATACCAGTGACATAAACCTGGGTGAAATTGATATGGAGTCCATCATAGCATCGATGAATCTTGATGATATAGATTTGTCATCAGCTATTAATCCGGAGGATTTGATGATAAGCCTTCCTGCTTTAAGTCGGGATGATTTAAAGTCTCTGTTGGACGGGGTGGAAATCGATGCCACTGAGGAGGAAATCGTCGGACTGGTTAGTAAGATTCTGAAGGAATTCAGTGAAAAGTACAGAGAAGAAATTGAGTCAATGATTAAGAGCATTGCAGATTCGTTTTCGAAATACCTTGAATCCGAATCCTTCAAAACTCTGATGGATCAGGAAATCCAAGAGATTAGAAACGGCGTAAAACTGCCGGAATTCAATCAAAAGGACTTGGCGGACATGGTGGATAGAATCATGGCGGGGTTCAGTGATTTTGCTTCCTCCTATGATCCTGCCGGGGACAAGAGCTTGGAAGAGTATTATAGGGAGTATATGGAGTCCGGTGAAATACAAAACATCCTGGCTCAGGAAGTGGCGAATATCAATGGACTTGTGGATGAGATTGAACTTCCTGAAATCGATCCAAGAGCGATATCTGATAGAATTACGGCCGATTATAATCAGTATGCTAAAGATAATGATGTGCCTGGTGCTGCTGATGTGCTAAAGGCATTCGAAGACTTTGTTAATACGGAATCGGGAAGTGCCTTTATAGAGGAATCAATTAAGGAGATAATCGATACAGAGGCAATAGAAAAGCAACTCCAGGAAAATGCAAACAGGCTCATCCAAAACTATATGGCGCCGGTGGGACAACAATTATCAGAGTCTTTAGGTGGCGTTATGAATGAATTGATGCAGAACGCCATGGGGTCTGCAATGCAAGGAATAATCGCCGGTTATGGAAATGCCATGGAGCAGACCATGAATACCTATTCAGAGGCAATCGAGACTGCCATAAATCAGGCGATGGTAGAATACGGGTCCCAGGTTACCAAGGCGATTACTGATCAGGTTTCAACAGCCCTATCAGGTGCCACATCTGAAATGGAGAGTGCTGTTTCACAAATGCAGGACACCATAGCCAAAATGATGGATGTCTTCGCTAAGATGCAGAATACAATTATAGGAATGGGTCAAGGCTTCACTCAAATGCAGGACACCATATCCAAAATGATAGAGGCATTTTCAAAAATGCAGGAAGCAACTTCAGGTATCGGCGATTCCTTTACGGAAATGCAGAAAGCTATTTCCGGCATGGGAGATGCTTTTTCCGGCATGGGGAATGCTTTTGCAGGTATGGGAGATACGCTCGCCAAGATGCAGGATGCCATGGCTGGATTTGGGAATGCCTTTAATGGATTTGAAGATGTAATAAGTATAGACGAGAATGCTCTTGCAAATGCCTTCAGCTTTAATATGACGGAAAAGGAATTGGAGGAGCTTATGTCATCATTGATGACCAAAGGATATGCATCGTATGAAGGGAACCTTCAGAAAATGGGATATGCGGATTTCAATGATCCAATGGGAATATCAATCTATCCCCAAAACTTTGAAAGCAAGGACGGAATCGTAGCAATACTGGAAGAGTATAATCAGATGATGGAGGATAGTGGACAGGGAGAAAAGGTTGTTCGCTATACGGACATAGTTGGAACATTAATGACCTCTGTTACTGATATAGTAAATTCAATCAGCAATGTATTAATCGCCTTTGTAGGTATCTCTCTTGTTGTTTCTTCTATCATGATTGGTGTTATTACATATATCAGCGTTTTGGAACGACGCAAGGAAATCGGTATTCTCAGAGCCATAGGCGCGTCCAAGAGCAATATTTCCGGAGTGTTTAATGCGGAAACCTTTATCATTGGGCTATTGGCAGGATTATTTGGTGTAGGTATAGCGAGACTTCTCGTATTCCCAACCAATTATATTATTCATACATTCTCAAATGCGAAGACGCTATATGCGTATTTGCCACTTAAAGCGGCAGTGCTGCTTGTTCTGTTATCAATTGTACTTACTTTGATAGGCGGACTGATTCCATCCAGAAAGGCAGCAAAGAGCGACCCGGTTACAGCACTAAGGACCGAATAGATGGGGAGGTAACATGCAGTTTGGTAGTGATGGTTTTTTTGGAAGAGGCGAAGCTGGAGATTTTACCTATTTCACTCCCGCTCATATCATACCGATTCTGCTCCTAATTGCAGGAATTGTTTTGGTGTATAAGTTCAGGGAAAGAATAGCGGAGTGGAAAGGGGAAGCAAGATTCAGATACATTATTGCATTTATGCTCATCCTGGTGTTAATGAGTTATTATTGGAGGCTTATGTATGTGGGGAATGACTGGGGATATTCCACCATGCTCACAGGACTTCCCTTTGACGTTTGCTTCTGGGGAACGCTATTCTGCGCATTCATGATAACCAGCGAGAATGACACATTGTTTGGGCTTAATTTTTTCCTGACATTAACCTTGGGTGTGTTGCCCCTTCTGATGCCGACGGTTATTGCCAAGACAGGTCCCGGATACTATAGGTATTACCAATTCTGGATTGAGCATACAGTTCCGATTCTGATGACTTTCTATATGATGTTCGTACATGGGAAGAGGCCAAGATACAGAGATATTTGGTTATCCTATGGATTCCTGTTTATACTGGCAATTCCCGCTGTCAAAATAAATGAAATGGTTCCGGAAGCCAACTTCCTTTTCTTAAAAGTGGATACCAGTGGAATGGGAGGAAACGTAACATCCCTTTTCCCTAATTCACAGTATTTTAGATTCGTGGCTTATTCCATAGTTGTCTTACTCATGTTCCATATTGCATGGTTTATTATGAAGAAGATTACGCGACGCAGTTCGTCTAAGGGTTAGGAGAAAAAATGGCATATAAATGTCCAAATTGCGGAGGGCATGTTCACTACAGCATAGGGAAGAATCTGCTGGTTTGTGAGTCCTGCGATTCCCAGATTCCTATTGAAGCGGAAGATTCCTACCTGGGTAACCGCGAGGTTGCAGAGGAACGTGACATGATGGGTGTCACTTCTTTTGTGTGCAAAAACTGTGGTGCCGAGCTTCTTGGTTCTGATGAATCTATGATAAGCTATTGCAGTTATTGCGGTTCTGAAGCAATGCTTGAAGGGCGTCTTGATACGGAAATCCGTCCCAAGTTTATCCTACCTTTTCAGAAGAATAAAAGGGAATGTAAGGACGAGTATCTAAAGAGAACTTCAGGGTTATTTTTTGTCCCCAAGGAATTAAAGGATACGGAATACCTGGAGAAATTCCGTGGCACCTATATTCCGTATTGGCTTTACAGGGTGGAATTCCCTAATGGTGCAAAGGTAAAAGCCACTAAGAGAACCCGCCGTTCTGGTGAAATAACGGAGACCACCTATGATGTGGAAACAAAAATCAAGGGTGATTACTATGGTGTTCCGTACGATGCGTCATCTTGTTTTGATGATACCATATCCGACATGCTCATGCCCTTTGATAAGAAGAAACTAAAAAAGTTTCATCCCGGATATCTGGCCGGATTCTATGCTGACAGGGCGGATGTACCTGCTGCCAAGTATTTTACAGATGCATCAAAGCGCTCAGCTATAAATGCATATAATTCAGTTGGCCATGATATTAAGAAAGAAAAAAGCCTAACCATCGATGACATAAGTGATGACAAGAAACTACAGCAGCTCAATCCGGAAATAAGAGACAGTAGTACTGCTCTCTTTCCGATTTGGTTTTTGACATGGAGAAACAGAAAGCGCGTTGCTTATGCCATAGTTAATGGCCAGTCTGGAAAGTTATCATGTGATATCCCGGTGGATATGAAAACCTATAGTCTATGGACCTTATTAATTGCCATAGGTATATTTGCCCTATTGACGATGTTCGTGTCCATGACTGCCAAGACTGCCTTGATGATTTGTGCATTTTTGGCACTGGTGGTTATGATTCTATTTAATAGAGAAACCAGAGAGATTCGTGACAGAGAAAATCACATCTATGATAAGGGGTATTTTGTCAAAGGCCGTGAAGTCAGGATGCCGGAGAAGAAAAGGGATAAAATTGCCGGTAAAGATAAGGGCGGTCTGACTCGTAAACTATCAGGAATTAGATGGTCGGCTGTTTCCATTGCGCTGATTTATTTTATAGGTGCCGGAATAGTCAGTATGCTTCAGTCTACTCCCGATTTGGATCCGGGAACAAGGCTCCTCGGAACCACTTTTATTATTGCGGTTATCGGTACCATAAAAGGAATTTCCTCTGCTCGGATATTAAGATACGTAAGAGAAAAAACCATGGCACTATATAATCTAATTGCCTGGATAGCAATCGTAGGGGCATTCTTAGTTGCTGCATGGGATCCTGTGCAAGATTTCTATTATTATATCGCCTGTGCAATCTGTGGGTTTGGGGCAGCAATAACGAGCATCGGTCTGATTAGATACTATAACCTATTAACCACCAGACCCATACCTACTTTCTTTGATAGGGAAGGAGGTAGAGATAATGCTAAGGACTGATTGGAGAATCAAGGGCCGTATCCTACTTGCTTTGATGATTACATTATTATCTTTTTCAAGGTTTTTAGTGGATCAATCCCTTGCTGCGGATAGGACAGTATACACAAATCCCCAGACGGGATATGTGGTTATTATGGACGATGATGAAGACCTGCTTACCGATTCAGAGGAATCTGACTTGGTAAATGAAATGATGCCGATTACGGAATACGGAAATGTGGCCTTCGTTTCAGGATACGGAAGTGGAACCACTGCGGAGAAATACGCCAACGATTGGTATTATTCTCACTTTGAAAATGACAGTGGAACCATTTTTGTAATTGACATGTATAATCGAATGATACAGATTTCCAGTGCGGGTTCTGCATATAGTGTCATTACGAAAAGCTATGCTAATACGATTACGGACAATGTGTATTCATATGCGTCCAAGGGAGATTATTACGGATGTGCGGTAAATGCTTTTAGACAGGCATATACACTTTTGGAAGGTGGTAGAATTGCGCGTCCAATGAAGCATATTACGAATGCATTTGTGGCGCTAACTATGGCCGTTGTAATCACTTATTTTATGGCGCGTCGTAATCGTAGGCAGGAGCCGGCGCCTGAGCAGCATATATTTGCGGCAACTACTGCATCAACCTTAGCTGCCAGTGTAACGGCAACTCGGGTAATAGACTCAATCACCTACGAAGAAGTTTCTGTAAGTTCCGGTGGAGGAAGCGGTGGCTTCTCCGGAGGCGGATTCTCCGGCGGTGGAGGTGGCTTCTCTGGAGGTGGATTCTCCGGTGGAGGTGGAGGCCACAAGTTCTAAAACAAAACCACACTATGCTTGTGAGATTAGTTTATTTATCAGATTCAATACTTTTCTTTTATTGCGACTCCAATCAGGTTCTATAAGAAGTTTCCCCGGTCCATCGCCAGTCATGCGGTGGACTATTATATTATCAGGTAGAATTTTGATTGCGTCAGCTACCAGCGCAGAGTATTCTTCCATACTTAGAATAGGGAATGGAGATTTTATGTATTCCTCTCCAAGAACTGTTCCCTTTAGAACATGGAGCATTTGTATTTTGATTCCGTCCAGGGGAGGGTTTAACTCTGCTAAGTATCTAACGGTACCAAGCATATCATCACTGGTTTCCCCGGGAAGGCCTAAGATTATATGAACGATAACAGTAAGCCTCGCCTCTTTTAGTTTTCTATATGCTTCATCAAAAGTGGACAGAGGATATGCTCGATTAAGTCTATTTGCAGTTTTATCATGAATGGTCTGAAGTCCCAATTCCACCCATACAGGTTTAATTGAATTGAAGTAAAAGAGCATGTCCATAACATCATCCCCAAGGCAGTCAGGACGTGTGCCCAGTGAAAGGATGGCTATATCATCTCTAAGTATGGTCTCTTCGTATAATTGACGAAGCTTGCTGATGTCCCCATATGTATTTGTGAAGGACTGGAAGTATGCAATGAATTTGGAGGCGTCCGTCTTAGAGGCAACGCGACTTTTAGCATCTTCAATTTGTTCTGAAATTGGTGCTAATTGAGCGGCAAAATCGCCGGAACCACCCTCCGAGCAAAATGTACAACCGCCAAAGGACAAAAAGCCGTCTCTGTTTGGACATGTACATCCTGAACTAAGAGATAGCTTGTATATTTTTTCGCCATATTCTGATTTCAGATAGTCGCTGAGTTTTATCATTAGAAAAAATAGGAGGGACTAATCAGTTAGATTGCGTATTGGCTTGCGTTATAAAGTCAGAATTATAAATTGCATATTTCCCTGATAACTTCGGAAGCTATAATTAAACCGGCGGTGGGAGGAACAAAGGATGTGCTTCCCGGGACGGTGCGTTTATTTGTAATCTCATCCGATTCCGCAGGCTTAATGGGTTGCTCGGTGGATGCGACTACTTTCAGTTTTTTAATCCCTCTTTGCCGTAATTCTTTTCTTATCACCTTAGCTAAAGGATCCATTTCCGTTTTATGTATATCGGTGACCACAAGCTTGGTTGGATCCAGTCGGTTGCCGCAACCCATGGCGGAGATGATAGGAGTACCCGCATTGGTACACTTTTCTATTATATCCAGCTTTGCTGCAACCGTATCTATAGCATCAATTACATAATCGTAGGATGAGAAATCAAAGCTTTTATATGTTAGAACATCTGCTTTTTTGGAATTATCTTGGGAATCTTCTTGTGAATCCACTTTGGGATCTTCCATGAAATCTTTTTTGGAATCCTTGGTTGTGGATTTTTCGGGTAAGTAAAAACCCTTGATTGCATTGACCTTGGTTTCAGGTGAAATAGATGCAATGCGATCTTTAAACACATGGACCTTTGCTTTTCCGATGGTGTCAAGGGTGGCGATTATCTGACGGTTGATATTTGTTAGTGCAACCTCATCGTTATCGACCAGCGTTAAACTACCAACGCCGCAACGTGCGAGGGCTTCAACAGCATAACCACCTACTCCGCCTACACCAAAAACAAGGATATTGGAATCCTTGATTTTCTTCATATTGTCTGATCTTAAGAGTAACTCCGTTCTTGAAAATTGATTCATGGAGATAGTATATCATAAAATCTCTTGACAATGAATCAAAGAGGTGATATAGTATCACTGTATTAAGTGAGTAATACAATAATACAGTGATACAGTTATGCTTCGAACCGGCCATTCAAGGTGAATATGTATCTCGAAAATAAAAGCAAAAACTATAAAGCATGAAAGGAGAATGCTGATGGCATGGGAACTTGATAATAAGCGTTCCATATACAGCCAGCTGGTGAATGTGATTCTAAGAAGAATTGTAACCGGTGTCTACCCTGCAGGTAACAAGCTGGAATCCGTAAGGGATTTGGCCCAGGAGGCAGGAGTAAACCCAAATACAATGCAGAGAGCACTTCAGGAATTGGAGAACACAGGAATCATAAATACTCAGAGAACCAGCGGTAAATATGTAACAGAGGATAAGGACATGATTGACGGAATACGTAATGATTTAGCCGAAGACCTTATTAAAAAACTATTACAGGAAATGAAGGAATTAGGCTTTGATAAAAGCGATGTGGAAAAAATGATAAAGAGAGACAATGAGGAGGGACAGAAATGAGCGTAATTCTAGAATGCCAAGGTCTGACCAAGAAGTACGGAAGCCTGATGGCACTAAATAATATAAACCTTCAGCTGGAACCCGGACGCATCGTTGGACTGCTGGGGCCAAACGGAAGCGGCAAGACTACACTTCTAAAACTGGCAAATGGCTTGATTCAACCCACCAGCGGTCAGATACTTCTGAATGGACAGAAACCGGGACCGGAGACAAAGGCATTTGTATCCTATCTACCTGATGCAAATTACCTGATGGATTGGATGTCAGTAGAGAATCTTTTGGAAATGTTCTGCGACTTCTATCCTGACTTTGATAGAGCCAAGGCAGAGGTGATGTTGACTAATCTGAACATTCCACTCTCCGCCGCCCTAAAGACTTTATCAAAGGGAACAAAGGAGAAGGTCCAGCTGATTCTGGCAATGAGTAGAAACGCCAAGATCTATTTTCTGGATGAACCAATCGGTGGAGTGGATCCCGCAGCCAGAGACTATATCCTAGATACTATTATAAACAACTACAACGAAGATGCATTAGTCGTAATCTCAACTCACCTAATTGCAGATATTGAGAGAACCCTGGACGAAGCGGTCTTCATAAATAACGGAAATATCGTTTCCCACAGAACTGTTGATGACATTAGAGAGAACGAAGGAAAGTCCGTGGACGAATACTTCAGGGAGGTGTTCAGATGCTAGGTAAATTAATCAAATATGAATTCAAATCCACAAGCCGCGTCATGTGGTTCCTCTATGGAGCACTCATAATCGTTGGTGCGCTTCTGGGATTCATACTCAGAATAGATGACGATAGCTTTAACTTAAGCATAATGCCGTTCTATGCAAGCTCAGAGACAACTCAGAAAGCGCTTCAAATAACTATGGGAGCCCTTGGCGGCATCTACGTGCTGATGATCCAGGCAATATTCATCATGACCATCATCATGATAATTACCAGGTTCAACAGGAATCTGCTGGGTGGAGAAGGTTATCTAATGCATACCCTTCCGGTTAAGACTCATAGTCTTATTATGAGCAAAGGAATCGTTGCGGTAATCTGGGGAGCAATTGCCGTACTGGCAGGAATTCTTTCTGGTCTATTCTTTAGCATAACATCCGGAATTCTGGGGCTTATAATAAAGGAAAATGCTTGGGGTGAAATATGGCGTACCATTCGTGAGATGATGGGGGTTAACACAGTGCTCTTTATTATTGCAATCGTGGTTGGATGTATTTCCACTGTCCTGGCATTTTATTTCGCAATGGCAATAGGAAACCTGGCCAATAAAAACAAATTCCTCTATGCAGTGCTTGCCTATGTAGGAATTCAAATAGTATTATCTGTAATCCTTTCAATCATAGGAATAAACGGCGGTGGTGCAATCGGACTTTTGTTAGGGCCTGAAAACTTAAGAGGCTTCCTCATCACATCAATTATTGAACAGCTGATACTGTGTGTCGGATTCTTCTTTGGGACAAATTACATCCTTAAGAATAAACTTAACCTCGCATAGAGCATTTAACACCGCATAGAACACAGCTAACACAGCGTCGGTTTGCTAAATGTTCGATGAATTAAGAATAGAGAAAGGGGCATCCTATATAAGCATCTCGGCTATAAACACCACAAGGCAGCAGAGAACCGCAACTATAAAAAGATTGGCACCAAACCATGCCGCGATGATTCCGGCTATTAGTGCCAGAAGACCATAGAGAGGCTCTCCTGTTGCACCAAGTATTGCAGGAAAGGTCATAACCGCAAGGGTGACATAGGGAACATAGAAGAGAAAAGATTTAATGAACTTATTCTCAATTGGCTTCCTAATTAGCGTTAAGGGGAGGACTCTGATTAAATAGGTTACAGCCGCGGCAACAAGAATATAGATCCAAGGATTACTTACCATCAGTAACCTCCTTTTCCGACGAATCCTCATCCTTAACAGGGAACAGGAAAGCTACAACAGAGGAAATCCCTATAGTAAGAATGATTACCCTTGTTCCTTCTGAAAGAGAAGCTGCCATAGGGAGATTTGCCAACAGATAACTGAAAAGAAAGCTGAGAAGAATCGCGCATGCTACAACGCGATTCTTTTTTGCTGCAGGTATGATTATGGCGAGAAACATACCATAGAGGGCGACGCTTAACGCACTGGAAATATTCTCAGGTAAAACGTCGCCCGCCATAACGCCTAAGGTAGTCCCAATTGCCCACATGGGTGAAGCCATAAGAACAGCTCCGTAGGTGAAATAGGGATTTACACTTCCGGGTTTTAGAATAGATACAGCAAAAAGCTCATCGGTAATATAATTCCCCAAAATAAATCGGTGGAAATAGGGGGTGTCCGGACTTAGTCTCTGGGCAAGAGCAGTACTCATAAGTATATATCGGATGTTTGCGATGAAAGCGACAGCCACAATTTCCAGAAGGGTGGCACCGGCGCCTATTAAAGCATAGTTTGCGTACTGACCTGCAGATGCATTTGTAAGGAGACTGGATATCAACGCCTGAAGTGGGGTTATTCCCACGTCTCGTCCGAATACGCCTAAGGAAAAACCAACAGCAAAATACCCGAGTCCAATGGGAATGCCATATTTCATTCCTTCGACAAGTATTCTTTTACTGTAGAAAGTTGAGTTTGTGTTCATCCTGTTTAGTTAAATATAATGTCTAATATATTCCTTTTATTTATGCGCTTTATGCTTTTCGAACCAGTTGGTGATTTCATTCAGTCTCTTTAGACGATGGGTTGGTTTACCGCTTCTGGATAGTTCGTGGTTTTCTCCCCGGAAGCAAACCAGGCGTGCTTCAACTCCGTGGGCCACCAATGCGGTGAACATTTGATATCCCTGGTCTATAGGACAGCGATAGTCTTCAAATGAGTGAATGAAGAGTGTCGGTGTCTTTGCCTTATTGGCGTATTTCATTGGGCTGTGTGACCAGAGCTTCTCCGGGTTATTCCAAGGATCAGAGAGATTTTGATCCAAGGTGAAATCCACTCCGATATCCGAGACTCCATACATGGAGAACCAGTTGGAAATTGATCTCTGGCTGGCAACTGCGCGGAACCTGTCGGTATGTCCAATAATCCAGTTGGTCATAAAACCACCGTAAGAACCACCGGTTTCAAAGAGATTATTCTTATCCAT
>CACXFN010000027.1 GCA_902766915.1 uncultured Eubacteriales bacterium | reverse complement strand
AGGAATAGGTCCGATACAGCAAAGAAGGCAGTGATTCTTATTACAAGCCTATTAACTCTGGCAGGGTATATAGCCTATAAATACTATTTGTCCATCGATGCTGAATACAATATTGTTGCAGCAGAAGTGGGGGGATTTAACTGGTGGGGAGAATTGCCATTGCATCTTTGTAACATCAATATGCTTTTAATTCCCGTTGGAATAATCTTTAACATTCGCAGCATAAAAAGTATATGTTTCTTTGTGGGTCCCTTAGGCGCAATTATGGCATTAATGATGCCCGCTATTGGATTTAGCGGATTCTCCATTGTGCTACCCAGGATGATTTGCTATTATGGAATCCATTTCATGATAATAGTTGAGGGACTATTTATTGCCACAAGCGGGCTATATAAACCGGAATTCAGGGAAATCCCGAAGACCATTTTTGCAACCGTGATACTATGTTTTATCACATTCATAATTAATGTTATTCTCAGAGTTACAGGTCTTTATCCGAATGCCAATTACTTTTTCTCCGTTTCGCCTGAGGGGAATCCCATTTTGGAAACGCTTTACAATATGATTCCAATACCCTTCCTATATGTGCTCCCATGTGCGATTATTTTAGGGACATATATGTTAATCGTCACCTTTGGATTCTACTTAAAGGATGTAATCCTCCCGGGTAAAGAACAAAGGCATGATTATTAGAATTATGGGTTAATAAAGCCAGTATGAAAGATATTAGCGCTAAACTGATAACTGAAAAGGTGAGAGAGCTTTGCATTGATTGCAATGTAAAGCTTTCGGAAGATGTTGCCGCCTGCCTGGAGTGTGCGGCAAAGGAAGAACCTTGGGAACCTGCGCGGGAAATCCTGGGGTGCATAGTTGAGAATTATAAGCTTGCCAGGGAACGTAAGATGCCAATCTGCCAGGATACGGGTATGGCAGTTTTTTATGTTGAGCTAGGTCAGGATGTACATATCGAGGGGAGCCTGGAGGATGCGATTAATGAAGGCGTACGCCAGGGTTATAAGAATGGATATCTCAGAAAATCGGTGGTGGCTGATCCTTTAGACAGAGTGAATACGGGAGACAATACCCCCGCAGTTATTCACTATGAGGTGGTTCCCGGAGATAAACTTGTGATTAATTTTTCTCCGAAGGGTATAGGAAGCGAAAACATGAGCAGGATTGCAATGCTTCGGCCATCTGATGGAGTTGAGGGGGTAAAGAAATTCGTCCTTGAAACGGTGGAAGCTGCAGGGCCTAATCCCTGCCCTCCTATTATAGTTGGAATTGGAATAGGAGGAACATTCGAAAAAGCGGCGCTTCTTTCAAAGAAGGCTCTCTTTAGACCGATTGCAAATACACATGATGATATGTCTTCAAAGGATTCATCTTCGTCGAATAAAGGAGCGGCTTCCAAAAGTTCTGCCTCAAAGGATAAAGCCTTTTATAAAGAATTGGAAAAGGAACTTCTGGAAGAGATAAATAAACTGGGAATCGGTCCTCAGGGCTTTGGAGGAAGAACCACAGCCTTGGCTGTTAATATAGAGACCTATCCTACACATATCGCCGGCCTTCCTGTGGCGGTAAACATTAGTTGCCATGCAACCAGACATGGGAGGATTGTTCTGTAACCATAACCATACTCATTAATTTGAAATTGAAATAAAAGAAACATGCAAGATAAGAAGAATCCCAAAAGAATAACAGCGCCATTAAGCATTGATGATGTTAAAAAACTTAGGGCGGGTGACAGTTGCCTTATTTCAGGCATTATTTATACTGCCAGAGATGCCGCCCATAAGAGGCTGATAGAGGCCCTTGAATCCCAGGGCGGCACATGGGAAGGACTACCCTTTGATATTAAAAATGCGGTGATATATTATGTTGGTCCAACACCTGAAAAGCCCGGAGAAGTAATAGGTTCCGCAGGGCCAACAACATCCTACAGAATGGATGCATATAGTCCTACCCTAATTGCCTTGGGACAGACCGGCATGATTGGAAAAGGGCGTCGCTCATCTGAAGTGGTTGAAGCTATGAAAAAACATGGTGCAGTATATTTTGGTGCCATTGGAGGGGCGGGGGCCTTGCTGTCGGAATGTATTAAATCCTCTGAGGTAATCGCATATGATGATTTGGGAACAGAGGCTATCAGAAAATTAGTTGTGGCGGATTTTCCTGTAACGGTTGTCATAGACTCAGAAGGAAATGATCTCTATGAAATCGGTAAAGAGGCATATAAAGAAAAATATCAAATAGTTTAGAATAGTGAAATATACTAAGTGAGTTTAAAGCAGGAGCAATATGTTTTTTATCCAAGGACTTCAGAAAATTACATTGTTAGATTATCCGGAACATGTCGCATGTACGGTATTTCTGGGAGGCTGTGATTTCCGCTGTCCCTTTTGTCATAATTCGGAATTGGTCACCGGAAAGGGTGCGGCTGAGCCTAAGGTTTTTTTTAAAGATACCGATAAACAAGTCATTCTTTCCGCAGGTCCCGTAATGGAAGATAAAGATTTTTTTTCTTTTTTGGATAACAGGAAGGGATTGTTGGATGGAGTGGCTATTACAGGAGGAGAGCCATGTCTTCGGCATGGCCTTCCGGAGTTTATAGCAAAAATCAAGGATAAAGGATTTAAGGTTAAACTCGATACAAATGGAAATCATCCCGATGTACTTAGGAAACTGGTGCATGAGCGTTTAATAGACTATGTGGCCGTGGATATTAAAAATTCCCCAAGGAAGTATGCAGAGACATCGGGATTAATGGGATTGGATTTGGACCCGATTAAAGAAAGTATATATTATCTGATTAAGCCTGGTGAGGGAAGGGACTATGTGGATTACGAATTCCGAACCACGGTTATAGAGGAATATCATAAGGAGGAAGACTTCCATGAAATAGGAGAACTAATCCGCGGAGCCAAAAGATATTTCCTTCAACCCTTTGTTGATAGGGAGCATGTTCCAAATCACAACCTCACAACTCCAAGTTTAGAACGTCTTAACGTATATAGGGATATCGCAAATTCCTATGTTGAATATGTGGCTATACGAGGTATTGAAGTTTAATTGTGCGAACTGATAATCAATCTTGATATTCCTCAATTAAATGGATTTTTCAACACCTTTTCAACACAATGGGTGACAAGACACTTCCTTTAAATTACACTATATCTAGTAATTTTTAAAAAATCTTACCACAACATATTGACGACGAGGACTTTAAGTGGTAAAGTAATGTCGTTGAGTCTTACAGGGCGAAAAGCCCTCTTTTTATCAAAAAATAATGAACAAATAAATACCGAAAGGGGTAGCGATGTACCAGGTAGTTAAACGAGACGGCAAGGTTGTCGAATTTTCTATCGGCAAAATTAGCGCCGCAATAACAAAGGCCTTTGATGCCAGTGAAAAGAATTATCATCCCAGCGTAATTGATCTAATTGCGCTTCACGTAACAGCCGATTACGACGAAAAAATAAAAGATGATAAAATAGCGGTAGAGGATATCCAGGACAGCGTGGAGAAGGTGCTGTCGGAATCCGGTTATGCTGATGTTGCGAAGGCATATATCCTTTATCGTAAGCAAAGAGAGAAAATCCGCGAAATCAGCAAGACGACTCTTGATTACAAGGACCTTGTTGATAATTATCTAAAGGAAAACGACTGGCGCGTAAAGGAAAACTCCACAGTTACATTCTCTGTGGGCGGCCTTATTCTTTCTAATTCAGGAGCGATTACAGCCAACTATTGGTTAAGCGAAGTATACGACGAGGAAATAGCAAAGGCTCACAAGAGCACTGCTATCCATATCCACGATATGTCAATGCTTACCGGCTACTGCGCAGGTTGGAGTCTAAAGCAATTGATTCAGGAAGGGCTTGGGGGAGTCCCCGGTAAAATAACATCCGCACCTGCTTCCCACCTTTCAACCCTCTGCAACCAAATGGTAAACTTCCTCGGTATCATGCAGAACGAATGGGCAGGGGCCCAGGCATTCTCTTCCTTTGATACATATTTGGCGCCCTTCGTCAAAGTGGATAATCTGACCCAAAAGGAAGTTAAGCAGTGCATCCAGTCCTTTGTTTATGGCGTAAACACTCCATCAAGATGGGGAACTCAGGCTCCATTTTCCAACATCACTTTGGATTGGACAGTTCCAAATGATATGAAGAACCTGCCTGCAATCGTTGGCGGCAAAGAAATGGATTTCACCTACGGCGATTGCGAAAAGGAAATGGAGATGGTTAACAAGGCCTTCTTGGAAATCATGATCGAAGGCGATGCCAATGGTCGCGGATTCCAGTATCCAATCCCCACATACTCCATCACCAAAGACTTTGATTGGAGCGAGACTGAGAACAACAAATTGCTCTTTGAAATGACAGCAAAGTATGGCACGCCATACTTCTCCAATTACATTAACTCCGATATGGAGCCCAGCGACGTGAGATCAATGTGCTGCAGACTTCGCCTTGACCTTAGAGAACTGAGAAAGAAATCCGGCGGTTTCTTTGGTTCCGGAGAATCCACAGGTTCCATCGGCGTTGTAACCATCAATATGCCCAGAATCGCATACCTTGCAGAGTCCGAAAAGGACTTCTACAAGCGTCTGGATCACTTGATGGACATTTCAGCAAGAAGCTTAAAGACCAAGCGTACGGTAATTACAAAGCTTATGGACGAGGGCCTCTATCCATATACAAAGAGATACCTCGGCACCTTTGATAATCATTTCTCCACAATTGGATTGGTGGGAATGAACGAGGTTGGACTGAACGCAAAGTGGCTCCGTGCGGACATGACCGACGAGAGAACCCAGCAGTTCACAAAGGATGTGCTTAACCACATGAGGGAGCGCCTCTCCGACTATCAGGAAAAATACGGAGATCTCTACAATCTGGAGGCAACTCCCGCAGAATCCACTTCCTATAGATTTGCGAAGCATGACACGGAAGAGTTCGAGGATATCATTACAGCAAATATGGACGGCACACCATACTACACGAACTCCTCACATCTTCCCGTTGGCTATACGGAGGATATCTTCTCCGCATTGGATATCCAGGATGAACTTCAGACCCTCTATACATCCGGTACAGTATTCCACGCCTTCTTGGGCGAGAAGCTTCCTGATTGGAAGGCGGCGGCAAATCTTGTTCGCAAGATTTCCGAGAACTATACACTGCCTTATTACACCATGTCACCAACCTATTCCGTCTGCAAGGATCACGGATATATCGCAGGGGAGCACTTCACTTGCCCAATCTGCGGAGGAAGATCGGAAGTATACAGCCGTATTACCGGTTACTATCGTCCGGTCCAGAACTGGAACGTTGGAAAGAGCCAGGAGTATAGGGACAGAGTCACATATGACGTGGCTAAATCCTTCCTTACTCATGATGGCCCAAAGGCACCAAAATCCAACGAACCCAAGGCTATGCTATTCAAGACTTCCGTCTGCCCTAACTGCAAGGTGGCGGAGAAAATCCTTGGTGAAGCCGGCGTGGACTATCAGACAATAAACGCCAATGAGGCTCAGGACCTCGTAACCAAGTTCGGCATCATGCAGGCACCGACCCTTGTCTTTGTTGATGGCAACAACCACTTCGAGAAATACACCGGTGTTTCCGACATCAGAGGTTGGCTCAGCACCAAGCATTAATATACCAAACGCTAATAATATAGAGTAGATTTCGAAATCCAATAATGCGATCCTGCTCAATT
>CACXFN010000026.1 GCA_902766915.1 uncultured Eubacteriales bacterium | reverse complement strand
GGACAGTTTATTCCGGGATTTGAGGATCAATTAATAGGTGCTAAGGCCGGTGACAAGGTAGATGTCAATGTAACATTCCCCGAGCAATATCAGGCGGAGGAACTTGCAGGTAAGGATGCGGTATTCCGCTGCACTGTTCATGAAGTTAAGTTTGAAGAATTGCCGGAACTGGATGATGAGTTCGTAAAGGATGTTAGTGAATTTGACACCATGGAAGAACTGAGGAAGGATACCTTTGACCGTCTAAAAGAGAGTAGAGAACTGATGATTCAGAATGAATCAAAGGATGCATTGGTGGAGAAGATAACAGAAGCCAATCCTATTGATGTTCCTGAATCAATGGCAAACGATGAAGTTGACCGCATGATTAGAGAATTAGAGCAGCAGATGATGTATCAGGGTATGTCCGTGGACATGTACATGCAGTTTTTAGGTAATGACATGGAAGGCTTTAGAAAGGATATGCTTCCTGAGGCAGAAAAGCGTGTGGCAAGCAGAATTCTTTTGAGATCCATTGCGGCCCAGGAAGGCTGGGAAGTATCTGATGAGGATGTTGAAAAAGAAATCGCTCGTATGGCGGAACTCTATCAGATGGATCAGGAACAGGTTAAGGGAATCTTTACCGGTGATAATTTAGATGGTTTCAAAAAGGATATAATCATTACGAAGACAATCAATAATCTTTATGACAACGCAAAGATTAAAAAGGTAAAATCCACAATTAAAACAAATGCCGGAAAGGAAGAATAAATTATGCCACTCATTCCTTATGTGATAGAGCAGACATCTCGCGGTGAGAGAAGCTACGATATTTACTCCAGACTTCTGAAGGATAGGATAATATTCATCGGTGAAGAAATCGATGATCATGTGGCAAGTTTGGTAGTTGCGCAGCTTTTATTCCTGGATGCTGAAGACAGTGAAAAGGATATTAATTTATATATCAATAGTCCCGGCGGTTCAGTGACGGCAGGACTGGCGATTTATGATACTATGAACTACATTAAAGCGGATGTATCAACCATATGTGTTGGGCTTGCTGCAAGCATGGGAGCGCTGCTCCTCTCCTCTGGCGCAAAAGGGAAAAGATTTGCACTTCCCAATGCAGAAATTATGATTCATCAGCCTTTGGGTGGTGTTAGAGGTCAGGCCAGCGACATTATTATTCATACGGAATGGATGAAGAAAACCAAAGATAAGCTTAATAATATCCTGAGTATGAATACGGGAAAGAAACTGTCAGTTATTGAAAAAGATACGGACAGAGATAATTTCATGAGTGCTGATGATGCAGTGAAATATGGACTAATTGATAAGGTAATATCTAGATAAGAATCAAATAAAACTATAAGGTAGAACTAATGGCGAACAATAATAATGAAATAAGATGCTCATTTTGCGGTAGGCCTAAATCCATGGTGCGTGCGTTGGTGGCAGGACCTGACGTGTATATCTGTGAAGACTGCCTGCACCATGGCATGGACGCAATATTAATCGATAGAGAGGACGCATATCGCGATTTAGGTGTAGATACAGACTTCAGCGAACAAAAGGGAGATTCTCTGCCGAAGCCTAAAGAGATTTTTGATTATCTTTCAGAATATGTGATAGGTCAGGATAATGTAAAGAAAGCTCTGGCAGTAGCAGTGTACAATCACTATAAGAGAATCAATAGTTTTTTCAAATCTGATGATACGGTGGAACTACAAAAGAGTAATATTGTAATGATGGGACCAACCGGTTCAGGTAAGACATTGATTGCGCAATCCCTGGCGAAAATTTTGGACGTTCCCTTTGCTATTGCTGATGCTACAGCCCTAACGGAAGCAGGATATGTTGGCGAGGATGTGGAAAATATACTTCTGAGGCTTTTACAGGCTGCGGATTTCGATATCGAAAAAGCGGAGAGGGGTATAATTTACGTTGATGAGATAGATAAGATTTCCAGACGCTCGGACAACCCTTCTATAACGAGGGACGTAAGTGGAGAAGGCGTGCAACAAGCCTTGTTGAAAATTCTGGAAGGTACTGTTGCCAATGTTCCACCACAGGGTGGACGGAAACATCCCCATCAGGATTTCATTCAGTTTGATACTACAAATGTCTTGTTTATTTGTGGTGGAGCTTTTGATGGAATGGAAGGAATTATCCAAAGAAGGATGGGAGATAAGGTTATCGGATTTAATTCCGATGAGGATAATGTGGTGGTTGAAAAGGATAGAATCCTGGAAAAGGTTGAGCCGGAGGATCTTCTGAAATATGGGCTCATTCCTGAATTTATCGGAAGACTACCTGTAATCGTCACCTTAAATGAATTGGATGAAGCGGCTCTTATTAGAATTATGAAGGAGCCGAAAAATGCTTTGATTAAGCAGTATCAAAAACTCTTCAAGTTCGATGGTGTGGATTTAGAACTGGATGATGATGCTGTGGAAGCAATCGCAAAAAAGGCTATTAGCAGGAAGACCGGAGCAAGAGGTCTAAGAAGTATATTCGAAAATATTATGGGGGATATAATGTTTGAAATCCCATCGAATGATAACATAGAAAAGTGTATTATAAAAAAGGATACTGTGGAAAAGGGGGCTCCCCCGAAATTGATTCTAAAAAAGAATCTGGATACAAAACACGCATCCTAATATAGAGAGGCGAAGAAATGTCAGAAGAACAAAACCATATAAAAGTATATCCTTGTGTACCTTTAAGAGGTATCTCGATTTTTCCCAATACTATAGTCCACTTCGATATTGGAAGAGATAAATCTGTCAGAGCCTTGGAAGCAGCCATGGCGGATGACAAGCTTATTTTTGTTTCATCACAAAAGGATGAAAGCGTCTTAATTCCAACCTTTAATGACATTTACGATGTGGGAACAATCGTGAAGGTCAAGCAGATGCTGAAGATAAATGGGGATGTGGTACGCATACTTGTAGAAGGTATCAATAGAGCCAAAATATATACTCCAATAAGTGAAGATGGATATATGTCATGTACTGTAGTTGAGTATCCCGAGATTCATTCTGAGGATAGTTTTTCCGTTGAGGAAAAAGCTGCCATGAGGATACTGACGGATAAATTCATTGAATATGCTGCCTTAACCAGTCAGATTACAGATGAAGTTGTAGATAAGACATTGGCAGAGAAAAATCCTATTGCATTGGTGGATAAAATAGCTTCTGAAATGGCCATTAGCTCATCAAGAAAACAGCTGGTATTGGAGGCTGAAGATTTCTATGACAGAATAAATAAACTGGTGGAAATCATAACTGAAGAAAATGATATTTCCGTTATGGAAAAACAATTGGCTCAGAAGGTGAAAGAAAGCGTAGACAATAATCAAAAGGAATACTTTCTGAAGGAGAGAATGAAGGTCATTCAGGAAGAACTGGGTGAAGATGAGGATCCGACACAGGAAGCAGAAGAATGGCTGGCGAAACTGAATGAGCTAAAACTTGAAGAGCAGGTAGATACGAAGGTGAGAAAGGAAATAAAGCGTTTTAGTCGGATGTCTCCTTCCTCGGCTGAAAGTGCAGTTATTAGGAACTACGTTGAAACTATATTGGAACTACCCTGGAGATCAAGCTCTAAGGTTAATATAAATCTCAACCGTGCATCCAAGATTCTGGAGAGGGATCATTACGGACTTAAGGATGTTAAAGAGAGAGTCCTGGAATATTTGGCAGTTATACATCTCTCTAAATCCATCAAGGGTCCCATCCTTTGTTTGGTAGGTCCTCCGGGAACCGGTAAAACATCAATTGCGCGTTCCATTGCAGAGTCCACAGGGCGAAAATTCGTCAGAATGTCCTTAGGTGGAGTTAGGGATGAAGCTGAAATAAGAGGGCATAGACGTACTTATATTGGCGCAATACCCGGGAGAATAATGACAAGCATGAGAGAAATCGGGGTGAATAATCCGGTCTTCTTGTTTGACGAGATTGATAAGGTGGGAGCTGACTATAAAGGAGATCCTTCTTCTGCTTTATTGGAAGTATTGGATCCGGAACAGAATAATACTTTTACCGATCATTTTTTGGAAATCCCCTTTGATTTATCCAATGTTTTATTTATAACAACTGCCAATTCCATTGATACTATACCAAGGCCTTTGCTTGATAGAATGGAGGTTATTCAGGTTAGCGGTTATACTGAACAGGAGAAGGCAAAGATTGCCGAAAAATACCTCATTCCAAAGAAAATCAAAGAGCACGGCCTGAAGAAGGATGCCGTTAAAATTACGAATCAAGCACTTTCGGATATTATCAATTTCTATACAAGAGAATCCGGTGTTAGAAACTTGGAAAGAGAAGTTGCGGATATTTGCAGAAAGGCAGCCTTCTGGACTGTAACCACCAAAAGAAAAACATTTACCGTTACACCTAAGAATCTTGAAAAGTATCTTGGTAAGAAAAAATACCATTATGATACAATCCAGGGTAAAAGCGAAGTTGGCGTGGTTAACGGTATGGCCTGGACTCAGGTGGGGGGAGATACTCTTTCAATAGAAGTTGCGATACTTCAAGGAAGTGGTAAGTTGACCCTTACTGGCCAATTGGGAGATGTTATGCAGGAATCTGCCAGAGCAGGTGTCAGCTATATTCGTTCAATAGCCGAAGAGCTGGGAATTAATCCTGAATTCCAGAAGGAGAAGGATATACATATACATGTTCCGGAAGGGGCAGTTCCAAAAGACGGACCTTCTGCCGGCGTAACAATTTTTACTGCTGTAGTATCAGCTTTAACAAATACCCCTGTTAAACAAGATGTTGCTATGACAGGTGAAATAACCTTAAGGGGTAAGGTGCTTCCTGTTGGAGGTATAAAGGAGAAGGTGCTTGCTGCTCATAGAGCCGGAGTAACCAAAATTCTTTTGCCTAAGGATAATATCAAAGATACTGAGGAAATTCCGCAGGTTGTTAAGAAGGCGCTTACCTTTGTTCCGCTGGAATATGCAAGGGAAGCATTGGAAGAGGCTTTAGATAAGAGCTCCTCATCACCCAAGTCATCTAAAAAAAGGCAACAATCAAAAGCAAAAGCTAATAAAAAGAATTGAAGAATCCAGGCAAATAAGAGGGAATATTTAGCTTATGAGAATACTGAATTCAGAATTGGAAACTATAGCTGTTAAACCGTCCCAATATCCTCCCGGGAATGTACCGGAAATCGCATTTGTTGGCAGATCCAATGTAGGCAAATCATCCCTTCTTAATTATCTGACGGGAAGGAAGAGCCTAGCTAGGGTAAGCGGTAGCCCCGGAAAAACCAGAACAATCAATTTCTATAGGATTAACAACGGTGATTTTAGGTTTGTGGATTTACCCGGTTACGGTTATGCCAAGGTGTCAAAGGATGTATCTAAGGACTGGGGAAAGATGATGGAGGATTTTTTCCAGGCCAGAGAAAACCTAAGGCGTGTTATTCAGCTTGTGGATATTAGACATGCCCCCTCCAAACAGGATGTCCAAATGTATGAATATTTGAGACACTACAATTTATCCGGTTTGGTATGTGCCACAAAAGGGGACAAGGTATCTGCCAATGAAAAGCAGAAAAGTATTGCTTTGATTAAAAAAACGCTGAATTTGGATTCCAATGATAAGGTAATAGTTGTTTCTTCGCTAAAGAAAACAGGTGCAGATGAATTACTTGATGCGATTGGTTTGGAACTTGTAGATATTGAAAGTTGAGGATTTTATGACATCCGAGAATATCGTAGGAAAGATTCTTTTTACAGAGGAACAGATTCTGAAGAGAGCAAATGAACTTGGCGCTCAGATTACGGAAGACTATAAAGGTGAAAAGCTTATATTGATAGGGACCTTAAAAGGTGCTATCGTCTGGATGGCTGACATTATGAAGCGTATTGATTTGGATACAGAGATAGACTTTATCGTTGCATCCAGTTATGGTAAGGAGACTACCACAAGCGGCATTGTAAAGATTTCCAAAGATGTTGAGCTGGATTTGGATGGTAAGCATGTTTTAATTGTAGAAGACATTGTTGACAGTGGAGTTACTCTACAGAGGCTTATAGAGTATTTCAATGAGAGGAAGGCCAAGTCAGTTAAGGTTTGCGCCCTCCTGGATAAACCATCCAGAAGAATCACAGACGTTAAGCCGCATTATACCGGGTTTGAAGTGGAAGATTTATTTGTAATTGGATATGGACTTGACTATGATCAAAAATACAGGAATCTTCCGTATATTAGTTACTTGGAGCCTTGAGGATAATCATTGAGGAGACTAAACTTTATTTGGTACATATTAATACTGGTTATTCTCCCTATATCTATAATACTTCTATCAGGGAATATAGTGATGCGGATTTCCGCCACATACACATATCATTTTAATGATAGTCAAGTTATAGAGGAAGTGGGAAGTGTAGTTTCGGGCTCGGAATTTGCTGATGCAATTACCGATTATTTTAATTCTCCTGGAAGATCAGAGTTTCAGGTCTATGAGGAGAATGGTGAATATAGAGATCCAATCTTTGATGATAATGAAAGTAGGGTAATGGTAAGGTCGAAGACCATACTGCTTTGGACTTTGTTTACGGGAATAGTATTATTTGGCGGAAGTATAGCGGCATATATTTACATGACCACATGCATAGAGCGAGAACGACTTAGGATTCTCGGTTTTATTACAATAGGAGTATCGGTGGTTGGAGTTGCTTTGCTTGATTTTCTTATACTGAATAAAGAATTCAGAGTCAGTCTTTATAATCGTTTTATAGGTATTGAGCTGGGACAGGAATCTACACTCAGAATAATACTGGGATCGCCGTTTGAGAAAACATATGTGATTTTTTCCTCAATATTGGCCATAGCCATAATAGGGATTTTAGTCTATGTTCACTACAATACCACGAAAGAAAAGAGACTTTTTTCATAGATTTAAATATAGTATAATTAACTATACTTAAATAAAGATTATCATATAGATGTCGCCATAGGAGAAAGGGAGAAAATATGGTAGATTCTATTATACAAAATAAGATTGCAGCAGCTATTCGCACGGAGGACGATTTCAGTATTGCGCTTAAATCCAAGGTGGATGTTGTTTTTTTGTTACATTCCAACATAATGACTATAGACAAAAGAATAGAAGCAATTCATGAAGCCGGTAAAAAGGCTCTCATCCATTTGGAATTTGCAGAAGGTGTGGGAAAGGACAGGGCAGGTATAGATTTTTTGGCCACTAAAAAAGCTGATGGTATTTTAACAACCAGAACAAATATCGTGAGATTGGCCAAGGAGTTTGGATTAATAACTGTCCAGAGATTCTTCTTAGTGGATTCTCATTCATTAAACACCTCTGTGGAATCTATCAGGATATCCAAGCCGGACATTATAGAATTGATGCCGGGAATTGTTACGAAGAAGATAAAAGAGTTTTCTCAAATTGTTGATATGCCTATAGTTGCAGGTGGCATTATTGAGACAAGAGATGAGGTTGTTTCAGCCCTTCAGGCTGGAGCTGATGTGGTATCTACAGGTGAAAAATCCCTTTGGGATTTAAATCTATAATTTTTTGGAGGGAAATAATGAAAATAAAATTTTGTGGAGCTTCTTCCGGTGTAACAGGATCATGTCATTTGATAACAAGTGGAGAACATCAAATTTTACTTGATTGCGGGCAATTCCAAGGAGGGAAAGCTCAGGATGCACTCAATTATGAGGATTTTCCATTTAACCCTGCAGAGATAGAATGCCTAATATTATCCCATGCGCATATAGATCATTGCGGAAGAATTCCATTGCTGGTTAAACGTGGATTTACGGGTAAGATTTTCTGTACAGATGCCACAGCCGATTTGTTGGATATCATGTTAAAAGACAGCGGGTATATTCATGAGAAGGAAGCTGAATGGCAAAACAGAAAAGGCGAGAGGGCAGGACGTGAAATGGTTGAACCTCTCTACACCTTCCAGGATGCAGTGGATAGTTTGAAGAATGTGGAACCGGTAAGATACGATCAGCTCTTCGAAATAAATGAAGATATGAAGGTCTGCTTTAATGATGCCGGGCATATTCTTGGTTCTGCTATTGTGGAACTGTGGATTACAGAG
>CACXFN010000025.1 GCA_902766915.1 uncultured Eubacteriales bacterium | reverse complement strand
TGCTGGTTTCATTAATTACTCTTTCTATTTTTCACTAAAATCTATTTTAATATCACTCAGATTTTCTGGAATAACATGAGCATCTACATCTCTTGTTATGGTTTCATTTGTGGCTTGATCCATGGTTTTATCTGTAGTTTTATAAGTGGTATCATTTGTGGGTTCATTTGTGGGTTCATCAGCGGTATCATCATTGGTTTCACCTATGATTTCTTCTTCTGTTGGTTCCTTTAAAACCATTCTAATATCAGCATCTTCACTAAGACCGGCCTCTACTGCCTTTACCGCCTTATTAAACCTATGAGCAGCCAGGCCAATTCTTCCAGAAACAAAAATATTTAGTAACCCAGTAATAATTAATGCAACTCCAGTTAAAATCATGAGAGCCCTAAACTCAGCAAATGGGTTGATGAATATAATAGCTGCCAAAACGATACATATCAATCCCATAAGGAAAGTCTGACCCCAGTGGCTGGTCTCATATTTTTTACTTGATATAGCCTCAGCTATCAGATTTATTCCAAGTACAAGCACAGCTGCAGCAAATATATTCCCTAAAAATTCAACAAAAGACGCCGGCTTAAAATAGAATATTGCGCCAACGATTAACATAAACACACCTACCAGCAAACTGGTAAAGGCATTTCTTCCCCTTGCTCTATCTATGATATATCCTAGAATAGAAAATAAACCGGAAGCAGCCATCATACCACCAAAGATTTTTACAATTGTATCTGTTGCAGTATCCGGGTACATCACCATAGCCACACCGATTGCAATAGTGAATATACCTATAAACAATAAACTCCATCTAACATTTTTAAAAAACCCAAACATTTACATACCTCTTTTATATGATTAACATAGCATCACCGTAACTGAAGAATCGATACTTCTCTTTTACCGCCTTTTCATAAGCTTTTAAAATATTCTCACGCCCCGCTAATGCCGATATAAGCATGATTAGCGTTGATTTAGGCAAATGAAAATTCGTTATAAGACCACTTACAATTTTATAACTATATCCCGGATATATGAAGATATTTGTTGCTCCACTACCCGGTCTAATTAAAAAACCTTTATTTGAATCAATAGGAATAGCTGCACTTTCCAGGGTTCTGGCGGAAGTGGTTCCAACAGATATTATTCTTCCTCCCGATAAAATGGTATTGTTAATCGTTTTTGCAGCCTCCTCGGAAACAGTATATTCTTCAAAATGCATATGATGCTCTTCAACTGTTTCTGCTTTAACCGGTCTAAAGGTACCGATTCCCACATGTAGTGTCAGATATGCAAGCTTCACACCTTTTGATTCACATGCATTTAGTAGTTCCTCCGTAAAATGAAGTCCTGCAGTTGGAGCGGCAACTGAACCTTCATAACGGTTATATACAGTTTGATAGTCTTCGGCGTCTTCTTCCGTAGCGGGTCTATCTATGTATGGTGGAAGCGGCATCGCTCCAATTTCCTCCAGTCTTTCCATGAATATCCCATCATAATCAAAGGATACAATTCTGGTTCCATCTTCCCCATTATCAATGATTTCAGCAACGAGTTTCTTTCCATGTTCATTTGAAAAGATGACCTTGTCACCGGTACGGAGTCTTCTTCCCGGTCTAACCATAGTTTCCCAAAGTTCATATTCTCCAGAATCACTTATGGTAGTCTCTTTATCAGAAGCATCAAACAAGTTCTTATTAATTGCATTCTTATCAACTCTTTTGATTAATAAAAATTCTATTCTTGCTCCGGTTCCTTCTTTCTCACCAAAAAGACGAGCAGGTATAACCCTGCTGTCATTAAGCACCAGACAATCACCAGGATGAAGGTATTCCAATATATCTGTAAACTTCCTATGTTCAATACCAACATCAGAATAATTGCCTGATATGTTATTGTGAAGAACCATAAGCCTGCATGAATCCCTTTCTTTCAAGGGTTTCTGTGCTATCAATTCCTCCGGTAGTTCATAATCAAATTCATCGACTCTCATAATATCTACTCATCAAAAAAGCTTTGCTGTTCACCGTAAGCCAGAATTTTCAACGTCTCTCCATCTGACGGTCTTTCTTCAAGTGTCTTTAATTCTTCTTTCTTGGTTTCAGGAATCTCAAGTCCCATATGCCTATAGCCCGCCTCAGTAACCATACGGCCTTTTTGTGTTCTGTAGAGAAGTCCACTCTGTATCAAATATGGTTCATAGGCATCCTCAATGGTTACTTTTTCCTCTCCAATAGATGCCGCTATGGTATCAATGCCAACAGGTCCTCCTCCAAACCTTTCAATGATTGTGGAAAGAATATCCCGATCAAGTTTCTCCAATCCAAGATCATCAACCCCAAGCGCCTTTAATCCTGTACGGGCAGTATCTATATCAATTCTCCCATCACCCTTTACCTGAGAGAAGTCGCGGATTCGTTTTAGCAATCTATTAGCGACTCTTGGAGTCCCCCGAGAGCAACGGGCCATCTCCATGAGGGCATCTTCATCTGCATCAAGTCCAAGAAGTGCGGCTGAACGTCTTATGATTTCAGCAAGCTCATCCTGTTCATATACCTCAAATTTACTGATAACACCGAATCTATCTCTCAATGGAGCTGATAGACTTCCGGCTCTGGTTGTTGCACCAATTAAGGTAAACTTGGCTATGTCAAGTCGTATGGATCTAGCAGATGGACCTTTGCCAATAATAATGTCCAGAGCATAATCCTCCATGGCCGAATAAAGCACTTCTTCAACCGAGCGGTTAAGACGATGAATTTCATCGATGAATAGCACATCATTATCGCTTAGGTTTGTTAAAATTGCCGCAAGATCACCTGCACGTTCTATAGCTGGTCCTGAAGTTATCTTGATGTCTACCCCAAGTTCATTTGCAATGATTCCTGCCAGAGTCGTTTT